>JBDHQC010000131.1:0-4716 GCA_039806815.1 Parachlamydiales bacterium | reverse complement strand
GGTGCCTTTTGTGTAAGAACTAAAGAGCCTACATGTTTTCTTTTTTATTCACTAAAAACTTTTTGATTCTGCTTTCAATCTCTCAATTCTTTTAAGCGTCAGACTTTTTCAACAACGCCCAGAGGTAGGAATACAATCAGTTCTTTATTCATTTTTTGGAAATGAACATGAAAAAACACAAGATGTCGAATTTGAAGGATGGACTCCCCAATATGGGATTATGATGATCAAAGAAATTTTAGATTCTTGGAACGTTTCAGATCGCGATGGCTTGTTAACTCAGGTAGGAACTGCATACATGAATTCTATCTCAAAAGACAATATTCATTTTTGTGAAAAAATCAAAGAGCAAAAAGAGCTCGTTTTTATTCCCGTTGGATGGAAGGGCCATAATATGTATATTGCCTTTTTTCACAAGTACATGTGTCTTATTAATCGCGGAGAGACGCGAGGCCATGCATCTAATTTTTCTGTTTATCGATTCGATCCGGAAAAAATGACACCTGAAATCATGCAAAAATTACTTGATAATACTAATGAAAACACAAAAAGTAACTTTGTTGAAATAGAACTCATCAAAATGCTTTATTGCCAAAAGGATGAAATAACGAACTCCATCGGTAAATTCATCAAAGAAAAAAAGATGTTCAAACAACAACAAAAATATAATTGCTCGACTGCCAATGCAAAGCCATTCGTATTTTTTGCAAAACTCTTTGAAAAATCCCTAACTCCTGAAAGAAAAGAAATGGAAGAAAGTCGTGCATTTTATAAAGATTTTACAAAATTTGCTCGCGAATACGTTCTTGAGAAAACAGCAAAATTATAGCTTTCATAATCGATAAAGTTATTTGATAAGGCGATTAAAGTATCATATAATCTGTTCTTGTGTCTTATTTAAAATTTCGTATTCATCGCATTTGCCTTGAGTCAAGTGATTTAATTCTGTTATGAAGTGAACTTTTGAAGTGGCATCATGATCCAGGATAAATCACAAATCCTTCGAATTATGCTTGAACGGATTGCACTTTTTTCCCGATTTATGTGCGACAACAAAGAGTTGCGCCTATATTACGTTCTTCCCATTAACCAGAAGTTCCCTTACGCCTATCAACATAGCTCAATCCGTGACGTTGCTACAATTTGCGATATTATTGATTTATTGATTTTTTTCAGAAGCATAAGCTGGAACTTTCTTCAGACGATATTGAGATATTTGAGACGGTTACTGCAAATACAATTCATGCATATAACGTTTTATATGAAGAAGGAAAGTTGCCCGATCTTCCTGACGGAAATATTGGAGACTTAGGCTTTTTCTTACTCATATTGTTAAAATGTCATGAGGTATTTCCTTCGAGACTTCCCAAGAATTGGGCAGAGACAAAAAACCTCATAATAAAAAACCTGATCAAACTGCAAAATACTGATGGGGGTTTCAATTTTTCGACGAGGGTGCTGAAGCTTTTTATCTACCAGAAGCGCTCATTGGTCTCATGGCAGTTCTGGAAAAAGATTCAAACAACCAAGTGCAAGACTTGGTTAATAAAAGTATTGTATATCTATCTCAAGAAGATAAACGCAATCGTCACATGGTTGGAGAAGATTCTACCTTTTATTTCAATTGGCAAGCACAACTCCTTTGTGCATGGATCAAGATAAAAAAAACCTCAAATTTCTCACTTGAAAAAGAGCATTTGGTTGGTCTTTTAGAAGCTCTTCAAAAGACGAGTATAGCTCAGATGTCATTTGATCATCTTGTAGCAACGGTTGAAGTTGCTTGTTACCTTGAAGGACTTAGTCACGCAAATTATGTTAGAAAAATTTTAAAAATGAATTCGGATAGCCTTGATAAATGGATGTTACGCGAGATCGATCGGAGTTTAGAATTCCTATACGATGTCCAAAATAGTTCTTTCAAATATTTCCATGGGGGATTTCCTCATTCTAAAGCAGCAGGCGAAGCTCGCGTTGACGTTACAGGGCATGTCTTTAATGGGTTGAGCTTTTTATATAGTAACCCATGACTTTAAGATATTCTTAATAATAATCCTTTAAATCAAATTATATTATTCGTTTACTATCTATTGAACAATTAATAATTTATTTATAATATGAAAATAGACATAATTTTTTAATTTCAGGAACTTTTATGAACGTTGATAGCAGAGTAGAAGAATCTTTACATGGCTTTGCAAAAAATTTAAAAGAGACGCTTCATAATCAAGCAGAAGACTTAAAATTGAGTGTTGTTGGGTTAAAAGAAAAAGCTCAAGATGAAAAAGTAAAAATTGTTGCATTGAAAATTATGATTGAGCAACTAGAAGATTATAACCAACAATCAAAAATTGCACTAAAGTCGATCCGAAAAATTATTAAGGCAGAAGTCGATGTAGAAAAACTTGCAGAGTGCAAATTAGCAATAGAGGAGATACAAAACGATCAACGCGATGTCGCAGATCTCGTAAGAACTGTCGCAAAAATGCTGATTTCGCACGCTTCTGTTTACGAAAAAGACGAATTAAAGACAGCTTTGGCTGTACTTTCTGAAATTGAAGATAAATTTCATAAAGTTTCAGATCTTTGTCAAAAACGACACAATCTTTTTGCGAACAAACTTAAAATGAAAGAGCACGAGCAACAACCATCAATTACTCAGCTTGATGTTTGGTTGCGTAAGAAAATGCAAGAAGATAGTGAAAATTCCGTATTCTATACTCTCTTGAATCAAGCGATTAACATTGCATGTTTTAAGAACAGTCCTTTTCCTTCTGCATTGTATACTCTTCTTTCTTGCTTTGACATAACCCGATTGAACATTTCTCACGTTGAAAAACAGGAAGTACGAAGAGTTGTTTCTGATCTTGTTGATCAATATGAAGAAAGTAAAGAGAGCAAAACAGCACTTATAAAACGCATATTGGAAGATTTTAAGAAAAATCCTCTTGAATTTTCTAATGAGCAAAAACAATTGTACTACCAGGTTCTTCTGCAACAAGTACTCACCAACCCTCTTGAAATTCCTCTTGAAAACGATGATGTAGAATTGGATGAGTCTGAAAAAGGGCAATTGAAAGCACTTTTAGATTTTAAACCAAAAGAAAAGAATCCGGAAATCTCGTTATTAGCAAAAGAAGAAAGCTTTAGGTTGTTTAAGAAATACTATGGAGAACACCCAACCAAATGGTCCAAAGGTGATATTTTAATATCTGGAGCAGGGCCGTCAGGACTTTTGTTTTCCCTCCTTCATGCACTTCGAGGAAGTTCAATAACTATTATAGAAGCCCGATCCTTTGATGCGAAAATGCGAGAAAATATTATCCTCCTTGGAAAAGAAACTCCTGGAATAACCATACCAATGTTTGAAGCTCAAAACCCAAATGAAGTAAGTGGGGACTTATATCTTCTCGATTTTTTTGGCGTGACGGATCGATTACTCTTAGAAAAAAAAGGAGTATACATAAAAGATGCTTTGGAAGCATCAATCGGCGATGTACAAAGGGCCATGATTGCAAGTCTTTGTACAATTACAAAAAAGAAAGAAGAAGAATGTATACAGTATCGAACAAAAATTGATTCAATACTTCCTTTACGAAAAGGGCGATCGGGCATCGCGCTTTCTAATGGAAAAACAATAACTCCACATATGGTTTTTGTTGCAGAAGGTGCCAAGTCTCAAACTCGCGATCTTTTAGGAATCGATGTCGTAAAATTGTCAAAAAAAACCCGTGGTGCAAGTACGTTTTTTGAAGAAGAAGATACTGTTTCGAAAGGATTATGTGGTTCTTTCGTCGATAAACTCGACGAGGTCTTTATTAAACTTCCGCAAACATTTGCATCTTTCGGTAAATTTTATCTCAATAATTTTGTTCAAACACAGAAGTTCATACCTTCGTTGGAAGAGTTATACGAGTATTACAATCGCGCAGTGTTTTATTGTGATACGACGAAAGGTGAGTATTTTTACTCTGCCTTAAGAAAATCAGAACAAAAAAAAGTAAATAAGCTCGAAAAGGATAAAATAAAGTCTATAGATGCAGCAAATGGGCTATTTTCTGTGATTTACTCAGAACTGAAAAAAAGAGAATCTCAAATTCCATCCCATCTTAAAATGACGCATGCAAGACTTTTAGAACAACTTGAAAAAAATCTTTCTGATCAAAAAAATCAGATGCTTCTGACGGATAAAAAAGAAAGGAAAGATTTTTTTACTGATCTAGAAAAACTGCTGAGCTTTTACAGTCAAATAAAACGATCACCAGAAGTGCTCTCGGAATGGAAAAACATAAAACATCGGATCAAACAATTTTCTAAAGAAATAAAAACAATCGAAACCAAATACCAAGACGTACTCAAAGAAATTGCGATGTCCGATATAAATACGTGGCAATACCTCTTTCGATTTTTTGGTTTGGCTTCAAAACCAACCCATGTTGAAAGAGGTTTTACAAGAGGACAAGTTCCGATCGTTCAAGTGCAACGTGCAGAAAAATCGTATCTTCACATCGGAGATACAGATTTTGTAATCACAGGAGATACTCAATCTACTACCGATCCCATTTCAGGAAGTGGATTGAGAACGTCGCTCTTAAGAGCAATGGCTCTTTATAGTGCTATGCAATTTTCAGGAAGGCCATTTTCTCGATCTATCTCTGAATGGGCATCAAATTCAATTTCCGAAAGCATGCGAGAAGAAGGACTCTACTGGAGAAGTAC
>JBDHQC010000130.1:0-4730 GCA_039806815.1 Parachlamydiales bacterium | reverse complement strand
TTTTTTAAGTCTTCAGGCAGCTTTTCCAATATACATTCTGCTGCTTGTTTTGTTCGCTTATCAACGTGCATTGCCAAAACCTGCCGTGTTGCAGAATGAAAAACAAGCCATAGCCATTGCTGATTATGCTTTTTCTGAACATAACTCCATTGCTCATCTAACTCAAGAACAGCGACTTCAAGCTCTTCAGTATTTGTTACTATAGCATTCAGATCCTCTGGCAGTTCTGCAACAATTTCATTAATAAATTGCAAAAGCCAAGGCATACTAATATTAAAAATTCGGCAGATTCCTTCAAGTGAAACTCGTTCGAGAAGTGCTTGACGAATCAGTGATCTCTTCTCTTCATTAATTACTTTATTTTTAGGGTCAATGACAAATTGCCGTCCACAATTAAGGCATTGATGATTCTGCTTTCCATTATGTATATGGCCATTTTTTTTGATAGTCGATGAGTTACAGCTTGGGCACGTTAATGTCATTTCAGGTCTCCATTGGATGAAGCTTAATAAGAAAACCCAAAAGGCCTGAAAAGTCAAATGAAAGTTTTATATAGCATTACATATTTAGGACTACCGATTTTCTCTCCGTCGGTTTTATTGAACTTTTTACGTCTGATACAGAAGATAGGAAATCGGATTTAATTCCACTAATTGTTTTTGCAGTTACTCTTGGATCATTCCTATTTGTTAATTCCTCAATGCTTTTATAAAACTCTTTTTTATTAAAGGAATCTTTGGAAGTCGCGTTATCATGAAAGGTTTTCTTGATTCGAGCTGCCGTTCGCCCATGATAATGTCGATCGACAGCATGGTCTACTTTTGGAAAGAATTTATTTTGAAGTTGAGATGTGTTTATTTTCATATTTCATCCCATTTGAAATAATCTAATCTGAAGGAAATATGAGAGTAAAGTTCTTTTATTTTAGCTATTTCCTCCTCAGAAATACGCATTCCATCGGTATATATAGTCTTGAGTTTCTTGCAATTTTTAGATAACTCTAAAAGTGATTGCTTTGAAAAAGTTCGATTTTCTGTAATAGTGAAGAATTTTGTCTTCTCAAGATCTTTACAATGTCTGGCTATATTTATAATTAGTTCGTCATTACTATCGCCAACAAGATGAATATATTTAAGTCTTGGGCAATATTGTACAAAATCAATAAGAGATTGATCTGAAATCTTATCTGAATATATAACGTAAGTTGAAAATAAATAACGTGTAAAGTTCTGTAGGAATTCTGTTATGATACAAGGGAATCGAAGCGAAACTAATATTGGAATGAATATCAGTGAGCTTTGATTCCCTTGAAACTAACTGAATTACAAGAAATTTACCGTTAGTTATTTTCAACTTGAGTTATATAAGAGTTTATTTGGCAGCGCCAATAGTCTATTTTCTTTAGTCGAATGTTCTTTTCCCTTTTTTTCGACTTTTGTAAATACCATTTGTAATGGTCTTTGTTCTTCAGAAGTGGGGGTTGCTAAACAGCTTTTACCATTCCAGGCAATAATTTGCTTATTATTATCGTTATTTCGATTATTATAAATTTCTTTATTATTTTCGATTTTTATTAAATCTGTATTCATTATTATATCTATAATTATAAATTATGTAATGAAATAACCCAATAAATAAAAAAAAAGGCCTTTTGTTGGTTTCTTAAACTTATTTTAAAGAAACACAAAAGGCCAAGCAGAAATTATCGATAGGATCGCGAAGATGATCTACTTTTTGAGCTTGTCATTACTCGTTGAGGGGTAAGCGACGGTAAGTTGTTTCGTGGATTGCGCAAATTGAGGTATGCATCGATGATTTTGTGGCATGCAGAGTTCAGATCATATCCTTTGCATTTTAAAAGATACAATGCAAGTTTTGGATATGCGCAGACATTTTGTGCTCGTTTGAGAAATTCTTTTTCACGCTTTGAAAATCCATTGAAGTTGCAATCCCATGCTCGGAATTTTTCATTTGGATTAAATTCCCATTGTTGTGATTGGGTTCTTTGCGATCTTGTTGTAGATCTTTGCTGAGATCGTTGTGTCTTCTGAGTTTGCGTTGATGCCCGTCGCATTTGTTGACGTGCTGTTTGTCGAATTTGACGACCGACAGCTTGTCTAATTTGACGGCGAGCTGCAGTTCTACGAATTTGTTGTCTTGCTTTTTGAATTTGTGATGATCTTCTGGATATCGTTGCAAGACGTTCTGCTGCAAGAAAATCTCGTCTTAGTTTATTTGCCATTGTCTTTGTAACTTGAATGTCTTCAAGTATGTTTTTCAAATTTCTTAATCTGAGTAAAAAGAGTTCTCTTTGAAATTCGTTATTTGGAAGCGCGCAATTCGAAAACAATTTTTTTAAACGATTTGCAGCACGAGCATTATAATGAATGCCAATGCCTGAATCTATTCTATTAAAAAATTCTCTTCTTAAATTTGTTATATTTGGTTGCATTTAACACCTCCTAATAAGGTTTTTTCCTGTAATTCTCATTTAATTAAATTAATTAATTTACGACAATCGTTTTTTTAAAATAAAAAAAAGCGTTTTTACTTTAATTAGTAAAAACGCTTTTTTATTTTATAATTTTACGAGGGAAAATTAATCTTTCATTCCCAATAAAAACTCGATGTTATTATTGGTTTTCTTGAGTCTATCGAGGAGTAAGGTGACAGCTTCTATAGAAGAAAGATCTCCTGCGATTGCTCTTCTGAGGAGATAGATTTTTTCGAGCTCTTCTTTGTGGTAAAGAAGTTCTTCTTTTCGAGTTCCACTCTTAATAGGATCAATAGCAGGGAATACCCTTCGATCGGCAAGACGACGATCGAGGACGAGTTCCATGTTACCGGTTCCTTTGAACTCTTCAAAGATAACTTCGTCCATACGAGATCCTGTCTCGATGAGCGCTGTCGCTATAATGGTTAAAGAACCGCCTTGTTCGATGTTGCGAGCAGAACCGAAGAATCGCTTTGGTTTATGTAAGGCATTTGCATCGATACCGCCGGAAAGGATTTTTCCGGAGTGAGGCTGTACTGCGTTATAGGCTCTTGCAAGTCGGGTCAATGAGTCTAAAAGGATAATGACGTCGTTGCCATATTCGACAAGGCGTCGCGCTTTTTCAAGTGCCATTTCTGCTACCTGAACGTGTCTTTCCGGGGGTTCGTCAAAAGTAGAGGCTATGACTTCGCCTTTGACGAGGCGCTGCATGTCGGTCACTTCTTCAGGGCGCTCGTCAATAAGTAATACGATGAGGATACTTTCCGGATTGTTTGCGGCGATAGCGTTGGCTATATTTTGCAAGAGAATCGTTTTACCCGTACGAGGCGGTGCAACAATCAATCCCCTTTGGCCTTTTCCGATAGGAGCAATCAAATCGATTACTCTCGTCGAAAGGTTTTCTTTGACGGTTTCCATCACAAGGCGGGCATTGGGATAAAGTGGCGTTAAGTTCTCAAAGTGAATGCGTTCACGTGCGCGTTCCGGCGCTTTGCCGTTGATTTTATCTACTTTCAAAAGGGCAAAGTATTTTTCCTTGTCTTTTGGTGGTCTGATTGATCCAGAGATTGTATCTCCTTTTTTAAGGTCAAATCTTCTGATTTGAGCAGGAGAGACGTAGATGTCTTCTGCAGAAGGAAGGTAATTGTAGTTTGTCGAGCGCAAAAATCCAAAGCCATCAGGCAAAATTTCTAGAACGCCTTCGCCATACAGCATTTCATGAGGGCGTTCTGCAAGAACTTTTACGATCTCGAAGACCATTTGTGACTTTGTCATCGATCCTAAGTGTTTTAAACCAATGCGTTTGGCATATTGATTCAACTGGTCGATATTCATGCGCTGCAGTTCTGAAACCTTTGTCATCGATTCCGGCGAGATTTGGGATTCTTCACCTTGGGGTCTTGTGTATTCTGTTTCTTCCTTGTGTTCCTGTGTAGATTCTTCTGCAAGAGAATCAGAAACTCGTGTTCCTTGTTGTTGATCCATATAAAGAATGGTTCTCCTTTTGGAATATAATTTAATTTGATTAGGTTTTTAACGCGAGTTTTGCAAAAAGATTGCTAAATCTTGCTATTTCTTCGCAAAGAGCTTCGAGAAGAATTGAGCAATATTGTATGCAAATCTTACTTAAAAACTCGCACTTTTTAACTTGTTAAATAGATTGTTTACTTGTTCTTTAAGCTCTCTGAGGGTTTTAGAATTGTCTATTATAAACGTTGCTTTTTGACATTTTTCTTCAACAGGCATTTGTACTTTTGTGCGCCTTAAGTAATCCTGCTTTGTCGAATTATATTTTTTACAAAATCGCGTACAACTGATCGCATCATCGCAAACGACTACTATCGAAGCGTCAAAATCGACATCAAATCCGGCCTCAAAAAGTAAAGGCACTTCGGCTATAAAAAGAGGTGCATTTTTTTTGCATGCCTTTTGCCACTCCTTTTCAATTTCTCGACGTACGAAAGGATGAATGATGACTTCTAATTTGCAAAGCTTATTTTTATCTTCAAACACGACGTTTGCCAATTTTTTTCTGTCAATTGCGCCGTCTGTAAGAATTGTTTCACCGAAAAGCTCGATCACCTTATGGCTTTGAGGATTATTTAGGGATAGAAGCTGATGAGCAATATGATCGGCATTAATGACATATGCGCCGCATGTTTGAAAATATTTGCAAACGGTCGTTTTTCCAGATGCAATACCACCTGTTACCGCAATTTTTTTTAATTGTAGCATT
>JBDHQC010000129.1:0-4758 GCA_039806815.1 Parachlamydiales bacterium | reverse complement strand
GAAGAGCTTACGAGTGTGCTTTACGAATATATCCTCGAAGAACAAAGCTCTCTTACACTTGTCGATTTTGACCTCGAAAAACATCCTGAAAGCGGCTGGAATTTTTCTGCCTTTCGCGTACTGCAAAAACGAAATTCCATTTTTAAGGCAACGCAAATACAAAATTCATCGAAAATCAGAAGAGACTGGAAAATATCCTTACAAGGAGAAGGAGCAAAGTGCTCATTGAATGGAATTTGGCTCTTAAAATCATCCAATGAAGGGCATACGAATGTCGTCATTGAACATACCGAGCCTTATTGCGAATCGCTGCAGTATTTTAAAGGAGTTCTCGACGATAGTTCCCATTCGAGTTTTCAAGGAAAGATCGTCGTTCAGAAAAAAGCACAAAAAACTCAAGCCTACCAATTAAATAAAAACCTCTTACTCAGTTCCAAAGCGCAAAGCTTTTCAAAGCCAGGACTTGAAATATATGCAGACGACGTAAAAGCATCTCATGGGTCTACAACAGGAAACATCGATCAAGAACAACTCTTTTACTTAAAAACCCGAGGATTTACAGATCAGGAGGCAAAAAATTGCCTTCTTTCCGGATTTTGTTACGATGTTTTTGTAACTCTTCCAATTGAGTCTTTATTTGAAAAAGCACAAAGCTATATTCTCCAATTTAGAAATACTAACAAAAAAACACCCGATGAATCTTGAGAAAAAATTTTTAGCTTGTCGTGATGATTTCCCAATGCTCAAAGCGAAAGTTCACGATAAACCATTAGTCTACCTCGACTCTGCAGCGACAAGCCAAAAACCAAATCAAGTAATCGATACAATCACAAACTTTTACAAATCGCAGTACGGCACCGTCCATCGAGCAATCTATACGACAGCAATACAAGCATCCGATGCGTATCACGGCTCTCGTAAAAAGGTGCAAAATTTTTTAAATGCTCAAAGCGATGAAGAAATCATCTTTACAAAGGGAACAACGGAAAGCATTAATTTAGTTGCCTCATCGTTTGGGAAACAGTTCATCGAACCTGGTGATGAAATTATCATTACCGAGATGGAACACCATTCTAACATCGTTCCATGGCAAATTGCAGCCGAAGAAAGAAAAGCACAACTAAAAGTTATTCCATTTTCTGACGATGGCGTACTCGATATGGGCGCATTAAAAAATACTCTTTCAAACAAAACAAAAATCGTTTCAGTCGCACACGTTTCAAATGTCTTGGGAACGATTAACCCAATCCAAGAAATTGTGCAACTTGCGCATAAAAAAGGCGCAAAAGTTTTAGTCGATGGCGCACAAAGTGCGTGTCACATGCCGATAGACGTTCAAGCACTCGACGTCGATTTTTTTGTGTTTTCAGGACATAAGCTCATCGGCCCAACGGGAATTGGCGTTCTTTATGGGAAAAAAGAGCTTTTAGACGCAATGCCTCCCTATCAAGGAGGAGGCGACATGATTCAAATAGTGACTTTTGAAAAGACGACGTATAATACACTTCCTTTGAAATTCGAAGCGGGAACGCCCTTGATCGCTGAAGTCATTGGACTTGGGGCAAGCATTGATTACCTAACTCAAATTGGGCTAGCCGATGTTCAAGCATACGAAAAAGATCTTCTTTCTGTTTTACTCTATGAGCTCCAAACTATAGGAGAACTTTTTGTCTTGGGAACTTCAGAACAAAAAAGTGCTGTCTGCACGTTTTCTGTAAAAGGAGTGCATCCCCTTGATATTGCAACCCTTTCAGATTTATATGGCATTGCCATTCGATCAGGACACCTTTGTGCCCAACCAACGATGCGTCATTTCGGGCTTACTGCTGCTTGTCGTGCGTCTTTAGCATTTTACAACACAAAAGATGAAATATATTTTTTTATCGAACATTTGAAAAAAGTCATAAAACAATTACGAACAATCTAACTTTTTTTTGCATTGGGACGTAATAATGCAAGAATTACAATCGAATTTTCAGAGACTTTCTATTGATGATCAACAAAATCATCTATTTCAACTTTCTACAAATTGCATTGAAAATATCGGCAAAAATTTATCTATTAAAGACATAGCAAATTTTTCTCAATCGTGTTTATATGCTTATAAAAATCTAACAGCTTCTCTTCTTCAAGAAAATGATGATGCCATAGTAAAAATATTAAAAGTACTTTTAGGTACTAAAAAATTTGTACCAAGGCATTTGCATGAAGCAATTAATACAATAGCCTTTCAAAGCAATTTCTCAGAGCGCTTAACTCATTTCAATTTATCTATGCTTTCTACTTATGAAATTCGACGATCGGTTCCAGAAAATCTCGTCAAATGTTTTCGAAGTTTTGCAAAACTCGTGATCAAGACCCAGTATTTATTCGATTTGATTTCAGATGGAAAAAAGCTTGAAATTGCTGTCATGGCAAAACGAAAAAGAATTGTTAAAAATGGAATGAAAAAAGAAAAAGAAATTCATCATTGTCCATTTGCCTACAAATATTTAATAAAAGAGCTGTGTAGTCTTGGTGATCAATTCCGAGCATTTTCTATTATTGGCAGTTTATACCAACTACGAAAAAAACAACTATCTTTTCCAGTAGGCCATATGATTCAAGCTGCAAAATATGGCAATATCAAAATGATGAAATATCTCAGGGATGACTTCTCCTGCATTATTAATAAAGCTGAGTCAAAAGCGCGAACTGCTCTTCATCAAGCTTGTTTACACAGCAAAAACCAAGCAATACTTTATTTATTGCAACAAGGAGCAAAAGTCGAAGCAGTTGATGAAAATGGCAATAATGCCCTTCACATGGTATGTAGAAGACGGAATTTTGAAGGGGCAAAACTTGTGTTGTCACATATTCAAGAGATTTCAGTGATCAATGCTGTAAATAATTATAAAAAAACACCGCTTACCTATGCTGTTGAATCAGGTTGTGTTGAATCAGTAAAGCTCCTTTTTACACTAGGTGCAAATGTTACCTCTGAAACGTTACAAGAGCATCTTGATACTGCAATTTTTCGAGGATACGTACATGTTGTAGAATTTTTTTTAAAATTCGTCATATCTTCTGGATTAGAAATTGATCCTACGCGCCATTTTTTAGTTGCACACCATCACGGTCATGCGCAAGTAGCCCGCGTTTTTTATGCTCATGGATTTAGATATAAACATACTCCAAAATTATTCAACAAATCATGTAAAAAAGGGCATACGGAATATATTCGATTCCTTTTAGAAATATCTCCTAACGATTCAAAACTTTTGAAGTACAAAAGTAAAAATAAGAATACATCACTTCACTACGCCTGCATTCAAAACCATACAAAAACTGCCATTCTCTTACTCGACAATGGTTTTGATCCTCTTGCAAGAAACTCTGAAGATATGACTTGTCTTCATTACGCATGTCAGAGGGGAAACATTGCTATTGTAAAAAAGCTTATAGAAAAGAAAGTAGACCCAAATGCATTAGGAAATGGATTTTCTCCTTTGTCTCAAGCATGCTTTAGTGGTGATATTGAGATTGTTCAATTTTTATTAAACAATGGTGCTTATGTAGATGGAAATAACGATCAGAAAAATCCCTTGTGTTTGGCGGTTCTTTTAACGCGCATTGGAATTGTTAATCTTTTACTTCAACATGAAGCAAATCCAAATTGGACCTCACCTGACGGATTAACACCTCTTCACATCGTCGCAGACTTAGGATTTTGCGAGAGTACAAGAATCGTTGAATTGACCAATCTCCTTGTCAACCATGGAGGAAGAATTGGCGCACTTGACAAACGAGGACGCTCTCCACTTGATGTTGCCATAACTTCTAATTACGAAATTTCCGTAAAAGTGAAAGTCCTTGTAGATAATGGCGCAAACATTAATGCAAAAGATAAAGATGGCAACACTTTACTGCATTATGCAATTTTTAAAGGTAACCTTGAACAGGTTAAAATTCTGATAGAAAATGGAATCGATGTCTGTGCCAAAAATAATTTAAAACAAACCCCTCTTCATCTTGCGATTATTCATGGAGATTCAGAAATCATTCAATATCTTCTCGACAATGGAGCTCTGGCAACACTATACAAAAAAGATGTAGAAAAAAATACACCATTAAAATTAGTCAGACATTACGAAGTGCTCTGTCAAATACTCGACAAAGCAGCTCTTCAAAATTTTTCAGGTCACGAACCGCTCATTAAATATATAATGGCACTCAATTTTTCTAATTTTAAGATGTTCATTTTTAGTATAGTGCCAGCAAAAACGGTATCATTACTATTTAAAGCAAGTTCTCCAAAACAAAAAACAAAGATTCTCAACGCTCTTATTGACACAAGTCATTACACATCAAGATCCTTCCTTTGTGATATGCCAGTAGAAGTTCCAGAAAACATAAGATTGAATTCTTTAAAAGAATTTTTTCACGATATCAATTTCGAAAACAGCACAAGTCCAAATTTTGTCGACTCAAGAAATCTCGAAGATGATTCAAAACCAATAGAAGTTGCAACATTGCAATTGCAACTCTACACCTTAATAAAAAACATCAAAAAAAGAATAGCCTTTTTAGCAACACCTAAAGAAGGCGATTATGAAGGACTTGAAGCATACTATAAACCTATAGAAGACTCACTTAAATTGGTAATCGATAAGGTATTAAAAGTTGAAGACCCCATTAAAAGACAAAAGCTTCAAACAAAAGTAGCACTAGATATTGCAAGAGCAGGAGACCATTGTGGCGACCGCTATATTTCAACTG
>JBDHQC010000128.1:0-4774 GCA_039806815.1 Parachlamydiales bacterium | reverse complement strand
AAATTCTTTTGTCGAAACGTATGTCGCAGCAAAGCTTTTCATCGATAACGCACGATGGCAAGGTGTTCCTTTCTACATTCGTGCCGGAAAACGACTTCAAGAAAAAAAGACAGAAATTGTCATAACGTTCAAACAACCAAACAATTCTGACAAAACTCATAAAAATGTACTCGTCATCCGCGTACAGCCGGAAGAAGGTATAGGATTGAATATTACATCGAAAGAACCTGGATTTGAGCATAAGCTTGGCAAGTTTTCGATGAATTTCCAATTTAACAAAAAAGGAAATACGCAATCAAAAGATGCTTATGAACATCTGTTTAAGCATGCTATTGAAGGAAAAAAACATCACTTTGTAAATTTCGATGAACTTACTTCATCATGGAATCTCTTTTCTCCGGTTCTCGACCAATGGAAACTCGATAAAGAAAAAAATCTTTTGACGTATCCTTCAGGGTCAATGGGGCCTGATACTTCGAGCCTATTTGTAACAGATGATCAGGATTGGTATAATTAGAGTTTTTGTAGAAGTATAATTTCCAGGGCATACAGGAAAAGTACAACTACTGTACCGAGTACTGTTGTCCTGATTGTATTTTTTGTCTTTGGATTTAGCCACCAGTGTAAAAAATATATAGAGATCGGAAGAAAAGGCCAGGATATTAAACAGACGCTGATTGCATTGGCAATAAAAGTTGAATAGGCCCGATCCATGCTGCTTAATACCGGTGTGAGAAATTTCATTTGCAGCATAACGATGGGATACAGCACTAAAAGCACGAGCAATGTTTGTTTCCAAACAGGAGGAATTCGATCTTCTTTTTCAAGCGATTGAAACCATCCGGCAAAAGAAGACATCACCCGATGACTTTCTAAAAAACTTATGAGGAGTTTTCCTTCTTGTAGAATCTCCTTTCTTTCTTCTGAATGAAGCCATAGGTCGAGATGTTCCGGTGTATCGAAATGAAGAAGGGTAATCCAATGCTCTCCTTGTCCTTCAAAAGGAGACTGGACATAGACACCGCGAAATCCTACAAACTTTGCTTCTGCTTGATGAATTTTTGCCATCCATTTTCGATATTCAGCTTCAGTATTCGGACTAATTTTTGTGACAAATACTTCAGTAACGCCTCTTGGTTCTTTTGTCTGTTCTGGTTGTACATCTGAGACTTTTGCAAATTCTTGTAGCTCTTGGAGAAGCTGTTTTCGATCATCTGATTGCTGCCAAACTTCAAGACTTTCGCGATCGAAGAATCTTTGAAAAATCATCCATTCCGGGATGTCTTTTTTTTCAGGAGACAAAATCTCTAAGCTTACAAATCCTTTATACGTACTCATTAAAGCATGGAATTTTCCTTGCCACGTACAGAATCTTTCTTGATCATTTAGACGAACTCTTGCGATTGTCACAAGAGTCGTATTTTTAGGTAAGGTATCACGCATTTAATAACGTGCTCTATCCGGCATTTTTGAAAATTTCTTCCATATTTCTACAGCTTCATCGCGCAAGAGCTCTGTGCATTTTATTTTGCGATCTTTAGAATTCTTCTTCATTTCTTCGTAGTAGTCGACGTCTTTAAAATCTCCATATTTCAATGCATCTTCTATTCGAGCTCCTGTATAGATGTGATCAAGATGTGCCCAATATGCAGCACATAGACACATAGGACATGGTTCTGCACTTGTGTATAATACACAGCCTTTTAAGTGAGGAGATCCCATTTTTTTACATGCTTCGCGTATTGCTTGCATTTCTGCATGCCATGTTGGATCATTTTGTTTGATTACTTGGTTATATCCTTCTGCAATGATCTTTCCATCTTTGACGATCACTGCCCCAAAAACACCGCCGGTTTTTTCTATTATAGATGCCCGTTCACTTAATTCAACGGCTCTTTTCATGAAGTTTTCTGCTTGCTGCTTTTTTTCCATAGAAAATTCCTTTTGATATTAATGGTTATATTTGTGATTAGATCAGTACGAAATTAAGCTGTCAAATATTTGTTTTTACTCAAAGGTGATTATGCCAGAACCAATTGCATTTCTTGGACTCGGAAATATGGGAATGCCCATTGCAAAAATTTACTCGCAGAAAAAATACCTCTTTACGTTTTCAATCGCTCTTCAGACAAAGTCGTAAAAATTGTAAAAGAGGGGGGCGATTTCAATACAAAATCCTTCTGAATGTTACGAAAAAGCAAACATTGCCATCTCAATGCTTGCAAATGATAAAGCACTAGAAGATGTATGGGTGAAGTTATAAAAGCAAAAGTGCTTGTTCTCCACGGTTACAATGATCCGATTGTTCCTATGAAAGACCTTTTTGCATTTCAAAAGAAGATGGAAGAAAATGGGACAGATTGGCAAACACAAGTTTTTTCAAATACCTATCATGCTTTTGCAACACCCGGTTCAAATGATCCTACCTCAGGGATACTGTATAATTAGATCTCTGCAAAACGCTCAATGAAATCCATAGAAGTGTTTTTAAAAGAAATATTTTAAAGTATTTCAAATTTTCTTACTATTAGTTTAATTTATGTTTTGAGATAATATAAATTATACATGATTTAAATAAGGAGCGTTATGCAGCATATCTCTTTTGACCTGTATTATGATTCTATTCTTTGGAAGAATTATCGTTCAATGTTGAGGAATAAAAAAAAGCTTCCAGTCGATGGGATGGAAAGAATTACAAAATTAATGCAAACTTCGTTTCCTTCATTGAAGATTGTAAAAGATGATATACAACGACGTATTCGTTTTCTTCAAAGAAAGAAAAATGTACAAAGAATACAGCAAATTAACCAAACGTTACAATCTGCACCTTTACCGGGAGTTGCTCAATTACTAGTGGCTAGTCCAAAAATAATGAATCAGATTCTACCGCCGATTCATAATGAACCTGATCCATCACATTTTGAAGAAAATCGCACCCAGAGTATTTCAAATTCAGAACAGTCTTCTATTATCGATATAGAAGAAATTTATTCACCATATTCTGAAGAAGAGTCTGAATTGGAAATAGATGAACCTTCAAATGAAAAAGATGTTGAGGTTTCCAAACTTTTAAATAAAGATGTAGTTGATGATCGAGAATTAAATTCATCTCCTCAAAATAATTCAAAACAGATCAATCTCAAACCTTTAAAGGCCATGCCTCAACAAACTATAGACAAAAATGCCTTTTCGATCGGAGGTCAAGGAGTTCCCAATTGGCAAAAACCAGACCTTTCAAAAAGAAACAACGATACAAATATGGCTCTTATTCCAGCGCCAGTTCAGATCCAGGACACCATAATTTCTTTTGAGGGAAACAAATAATCCTAATTTACTTTTTTGAAATAGTCCAGCATCGATGGATTTTTTGGTTGTGAAAATCAAAAGGTATTGTTTTTTTCGTTATATCATCGATGTGGCACGATTCAAAAAGAGTTTCATCAAATGAAAATTTTCGATAATTTGTGGAAAAAATGATAGTGCCATCATCAGAAAGAAGTTGTAATCCTTTGGAAAGTATTGATACATAATCTATTTGAATGTCGAACATCTGATCCATTTTTTTTGATCGCGATAGTGTTGGTGGATCGATGATAATGATGTCATAGGTTTCTTTTCTTCGTATTTCCTCCTCCAGAAATTTCAAGCAGTCCATTCTAATAATAGCGTTGTTTTTTAAAGAAAGAGAATTTAAAAGAAAATTTTCCTTCCCCCATTCAGTATATGTATTCGACATATCGACACTTTTTGTAAAATGCGCGCCGTGAAATGCTGCTTGAACACTAAAGGAACAGGTATAGGAAAAAAGATTGAGAACGCGTTTTCCTTGAGACATTTTTGCAACGATCTGACGAGTTTGTCTATGGTCGAGAAAAAGGCCTGTATCCAAGTAATCCTGAAGATTGACAATGAATTTTACTCCATGTTCATGGACAGTAAAAAATTTTTTAGTATTATCTCTTTTTTCATACTGTTCTGTTTTTGTCCGACGTTTACGAGTTCTCCAATAGAGGACATTAGGACGTATATCAAAAAGCGTTAACAATGCGATTTCTATTTCATTTTTCACATCTTCTTTTGGTTCATCATTTTCAGGATCAAAGGAAAAATATTGAATCGCAAAAAGTCCACAATAAAAATCAATTGCAAGAGGGTATTCTTTGATATCTCGGTCATAAATTCGAAAACAGTCTGTATTTGTTCTTTTCGCCCATTTTCGTGCATGGCGGTAGTTTTTTCTGATCCTGTTTTTCAAAGGACAGCTTTTGTCATCATCATCTTTAATTAATGGAAGGCGTACGTCGTCAATCGTCATATGTATACTTGTAACTCAAAATTTACAAGTATACGCGGTATGACTTTTTAATGATCATAAAATCAATATAAATTATTTATTTTAATTCATTTTTAGCGATGAGTCTTATCCAGGAATGAGGACTTGTATTTGTTCGGAAATTTTGATCTTTTCTAAAGACAGTTAATTTCTTTATTATTACTGAAAAATAATTAAATTGATAAATTTTTTTGAAAACTGTATAACATTTTTTCAATTTGATCAGAATAGAGCGATCCAAGCTGATCGTAATAGATAATTTGGTATTGATCTTTTGGAAAGAATTTCTCAAAGCATTCTATATATTCATGGGTACATCCTGGTCCACCATGTAGCGTGAGTATCGTTATTGGTCCATGACCGACTCGCTTTGTCCATACGCGATAGCCATTTTCGAGTCGAAGGTATTCTGCACCTTCTATTTTTTTTTGGGTCTATATT
>JBDHQC010000014.1:0-20092 GCA_039806815.1 Parachlamydiales bacterium | reverse complement strand
ACTTTGTTTTCAGCTCTTGTCTTAACTCTTGACGAGTAATTATCTTCAGATGAGAAAATTCTTGCAAAAATGGACTAAAGAGATCAAATAGTTTCTGATCAAAGCCTATCGTGCAAGGAATATTTGCAATGAGTATTGCCCCTATCACCATTAAGACATCTGAGAGGGTGTCCTTTTCTAAAAGCTGCACGTACAACGATTTTTTTGGAACGTAGATCATGGTATTATCTTGGCCGACGATTTTTGCAAGTTCGTGTTCTTTTGAAAAATACGTTGCCTGCCAAAATGCATACGATGATAGTGCTCGATCGAGCATATCGATTTGCCAAATATCGAGAATGGGAGAAAAAGATTTTGCAAAGGAAATTATCTTTTCTTTGATCAGATGTGTCTCATCGTTTTGAAATTCACACGAATTTTCAAAGGATCCTAACTGGAGTAAATAATTTGGACCTCCTGCTTTCATTCCAAGTCCAAAAGAACTATCTTTTATTCCACCAAAAGGCTGACGGCCGACAATCGCTCCGGTAATACTACGATTGATGTAGCAATTTCCTGCTTCGATTTTTTCCTTCCACAAGGATATTTCATCGGGATCTAATGAAAAAAGTCCTGATGTAAGGCCGTAGGGAACCATATTGACGAGGTCTATTGCCTCTGAGAGGTTTTTTGCGCTCATTATGGAAAGAACAGGACCAAAGAGTTCTGTCATATGAGTAAAGCTTTTGGGTTTTGTTCCAATTTTTATTCCTGGAGACCAAAGCTTCGAGTTTTCTGAATCTTGCTTTGGTTCTAAAAGCCACTTTTCGCCGTCTTCAAGAGTTGTCAATCCTCGAAGTAATTTTGGATTTGCATCAGCAATAAGTGGGTTGATGATCGTGCCCGGATCCCAACTTATACCCACATTCAAGCTTTCTACTGCATCGACGAGTTGATCGAGAAAATTTGTTTTTTTCAACACATCTTCAAGAACAACAACAAGACTACAGGCGCTACATTTTTGTCCGGAGTATCCGAATGCAGAATAGGCGATTTCTTTTGCTGCTAAATCTCTATCGGAGAGGGATGTGACGATAATTGCATTTTTTCCTCCCGTTTCACCAAACAATTGAATGGTGGGTCTTGTATTTTCAAAGAAACGTGCAGTTTCCGTTCCTCCTGTAAAGATCACAGAGTCAATGCGCGAATCTAGTACAAGATCAGTTGCATCAAGGTCAGAACACGGAATAAATTGCAGCGCTTCTTTCGGAACTCCTGCATTCCAGAAATGCTCGCAGAGGAGATATCCTGTTAAAATCGCTTCAGGGGCAGGTTTAAAAACGACCACGTGATTTGTTGCAAGTGCCGATATTATGCCATTTACGGGTATAGAGCACGGAAAATTCCAAGGAGAGATGACAGCCGCAGTCTTTGGTTTATCGAATTTTAGACCTAAGATTTCGATTTCTTCCAAGCAAAAGATGGCAGAATTGATGAAATCGATCGCCTCTGTTACCTCTGTATCTGATTCTTGAATAATTTTCGACGATTCTAATAGCATGCTTCCAATGAGTTCTGATCGGTACACTTGAAACAGATGCAAAGCCTCTTGAAATATCGATATTTTTTTCTTCAAAGGTACATCAAACCACGATCTTGCATATTGCGTGGTAGCAAATATCGTCTCTAATACTTCATGCTTTGATGCAACACTTGATGAATATATTTTTTTCCCTGGATGGGAAGGATCAAACCCAAATTTTCGCTCATTTGTAAAAACTTGCTTTCCGCATATCACAAGTGGAATTTCTCTATACTGATGTTGCCATTTTTCTCGGATTTTTGATGCCCAAATCCTATTTTCCTGAAGACTAAAATCTGTGTCTTGCTCATTTGTAAATATACTTGCAGGATGCCCCTTTTTTATGGGCAAAAGGCGATTTTGGACTCTTCTAGGGGTTTCTTGAATGGATGGCATCATAATGCAAGAGCGGTAAAAGGCATTGTATTGGGCTGTCCAGTCAACGGATTTTGGTCTTAAGTTAAAAAGATGCGAAAGAAAATTGTCCTTTGCGGTATTTTCATCGAGCCTTCTCAATAAATATGCCATTGCATTGTGAAAATCTTTTTTTCGTGCGACGGCACAATAAACGCCAAAATTGTTGCATAGTGCTTTTACGGCTTTATGGAAAGGAGTCGCCATTCCTTCGAGCATTTCAATGTAAATTTTATTTTCTTGTCGGCATTCTACTGCTAATAAAAGAGCATAGGCAATATCAAAAAGATTATGACTTGCAACCCCAATCCGGCAGCATTCCAGATATCGGGGAGTTATGCTAAAATCGATCATTTTCTTGAAGTTTGCATCGACATCAACTTTGTCCTTAAAGGGTGCCTGAGGCCATCCTTTCATTGAAGCATCCACTTTTTCCATCGAAAGGTTTGCACCTTTTGTGATGCGAATTTTGATCGGAGCACCCCCCTTCAAAACACGGCGTTCTGCCCAATGCATAAGAGTCTTTAAAATGAAATACGACTCTGGAAGATAACTTTGAAGTGTAATTCCACAGGAAAGATCTGAAAATTCAACTTCATCAAGCACATCTTGAAAAAGCTGTACAGTCAAAGCAAGATCTTTATATTCTTCCATATCGATGTGAACGAACTTATAGCGATCGTTGTAGAGGTTTTTTTTACATGTTCGAAATAGTAGCCTCAACCGTTCTGAAAGAATATCCAGAGTCTCTTGCCAGCTCAATAGATTGATCTGACTGTAAATACTTGAAATTTTAATCGCGATCATTTCGATTAAAGGGTTTTCCAGATCACGTATATTCTGCGCAAGTCGCTTAGAAGTTTCCTTTTCTCCTAATACAGCCTCTCCTAATCTATTGACAGTGACTTGAATATCTAAGAGTTCTTTTTTTCTGAGAAAAGAATTCAATGAAGGCTCTTCACCGTGGATGATGACATTTCTCGTTACGAATCTCATTAATTTTTGAATGAGAAAATTCGCTGTATTCGTAAAAGCTTTTCCAATAAAAATAACTGTTGAAAATCCAATCTGTTCAAAAAAGTTCAAAAATTTTGGCCGTCCCCATTTTTTTATAAGTTTATGGAGTTGACGTATTGCTTCTTTTGGATCTACTGCACGAAAACAGATGTCTGTCATTTGAACGGCAAAGTATTTGGCTTTTGGATCTTTGATGAGATTGTGTAAAATCTCTTGCTCGCGTTTTTCGTGTTTTGTCTCCACTTTCGTTGCATATGTAAGCATTAGCTCTGCGAGTTTTTCTGCCAGTTCTGCTCTTTCAAAAACGGTAAACGATCGTGCTCGAGCATGTAAAAAGATCGCTTTTTGTTTTTCTAAAATTTCTTCAATGTTTCTTGCCATGAATTTCCTCGACATTCATATACATTATGTAAAATATTCTTTAATTTTTATGTGAAAAAAAGGTTCCATTTCATGAAATTTATCACAGATCCCTCACAAAATTTCATCCAAACGTATGCGCAACCCCTCGATGCCATTTTTCGTCCGAAAAATGTTGCCGTTGTTGGTGCAAAGGATACAGAAGGAAGTGTTGGAAGAACCATACTGCAAAATTTGATGACGGAGGAATTTCATGGAAATATTTATCCCGTAAATCCAAAGCGAGACACTGTACTCGGACTTAAAGTATATCCAACGCTTTCTTCCATAGGAAAGCCTATCGATCTCGTTGTCATCGTAACGCCTGCTCCTACTGTTCCAAAAATAATAGAAGAATGCGTTTTTTTAGATATTCCCGGTGCGATCATAATTTCTGCCGGTTTCAAAGAAATTGGAATAGAAGGGGTTAAATTAGAAGAAGACATATTGAAAACGATAAAAAAAGGCCATCTTCGAATTGTTGGTCCAAACTGCCTCGGGGTCATGAATCCAATTTGGGGGTTGAATGCAACTTTTGCAAAGGGGATGGCAAAAAAAGGAAATCTTGCTTTTTTGAGCCAGTCTGGTGCTATGTGTACTGCTGTTTTAGATTGGAGTTTTAAAGAAAACGTAGGATTTTCTTCATTTGTATCTGTAGGTTCTATGCTCGATGTCGATTGGGGCGATATGATTTCTTATTTAGGAAATGATCCTCATACTGAGGCAATTTTGATGTACATGGAAACTGTAGGAAATGCAAGGTCGTTTCTTTCTGCTGCCCGTGAAATCGCACTCGATAAGCCGATTATTGTTATAAAACCGGGAAGAAGTTCTGAAGCACAAAAAGCAGCAGCATCTCACACGGGATCTCTTACAGGAAAAGACGAAGTATTTGATGCAGCACTCGAACGAGTTGGCGTTTTGCGAGTAAGTTCCATTGGAGAGCTTTTTAATATGGCCTATGTTCTTGCAAGGCAACCAAAACCAAAAGGTCCAAATCTTGCCATTGTTACAAACGCAGGAGGCCCGTCTGTTCTTGCAACCGATGAAGCCGTTTTACAAGGTGCAAAAATTGCAAGTCTTGAAAAAGATACGATCGAAAAAATGAATACCTTCTTGCCTCAAGCGTGGAGTCATACAAATCCCGTAGATATTTTAGGAGATGCAGATCCCAGACGATATACCCAAACAGTAGAACTTCTTTCAAAAGATCCTCACGTAGATGGGATTTTAGTAATTTTATCGCCGCAAGATATGACTTTGCCCGATGAGACGGCAAATGGCTTAAAAGAATATGCCAAGATTCCCGATAAGCCAATCCTTGCAAGCTGGATGGGAGGAGACTTCGTCAAAAAAGGGACCGAAATTTTACGAGGGCACAATATTCCCTGTTTTCCCTATCCTGATGATGCAGCCCTTTGCTTTGCCCAGATGTGGAAATATCGGGAAAACCTCTTCAATCTCTATCAGACTCCGCGCCATGAAAATACGTTCGAAGAAAGCATCCAAGCATATCGTGCGACGAAAAAAGCTTCCGTGATAATTGAAGATGCACAAATTCAAAAAAGAACAATCCTTTCAGAAGAAGAATCAAAGAGGTTATTCTCATTTTATGGGATTCCGGTCGTAGAAACACATCATGCAAAAAATTCTATGGAAGTTGAGAAATTATGCCTTGAAATAGGCTTTCCTGTTGTTCTCAAGGTGTTTTCTCATAAAATCTCTCATAAATCAGATGTCGGTGGTGTAAAACTCAATATCAAAACTATCGAAGAGGCAAAACAGGCATTTATCGATATTCAAACAGCTGTTGAACTTAAGTTTGGAAAAGATGTGTTCGAAGGCGTTACCGTTCAGCACATGATCAAAGTAGAAGGAATAGAGCTCATTCTTGGAAGCTCTGTAGATCCACAATTTGGACCTGTGATTTTATTTGGTTTCGGTGGCACTTTTGTCGAGGTGTTCAAAGACTATGCCCTTGGGTTTCCTCCTTTGACAAAGGCACTCGCTAAAAGAATCATGGAAAAGACAAATATATTCAAAACGTTCAAGGGATTTCGATCGTTAAAACCTATCGACGTCGATGCGGTATGTACGCTTTTAGTCCAATTTTCACTGATGATCACAGAAAATCCGAGAATAAAAGAATCAGATATCAATCCATTAATTGCATCTCATAAAGGTCTCATTGCACTCGATGCTCGCGTTGTTTTACACGAGGAAAAGATCCCGGATTCTCATCTTCCAAAACCGGTAATTCGTCCCTATCCTATTGAGTATGTCGAAATTTGCACTTTGAAAGATGGATCCAAGGTGCTTTTGAGGCCAATCTGTCCTGAAGACGAAAAGAAGGTAAAGACATTCCATAAGCATCTTTCTGAAAATACCGTTCGCAATCGCTATTTTGAATTCATGAGCCTTGATCAAAGAATCGCTCATGAAAGATTGATTCGCATTTGTTTCAATGACTACGAAAGGCAAATTGCTCTCGTTGCATGTATAGATGAAGAAATCATCGGCATTTGTCGGCTTTCAAAAATTTCCGGCACGAATTTTGCTGACTTAAAATTGATCATCGATGATAAGCATCACAATAAGGGTCTTGGATCGCTGTTTATTGGAAAAATGATTGCAATTGCAAAGGAAGAAAAAATTGAACGTCTTTTTGCAACTATATTACATGAAAACACCGGGATGATCCATATTTTAAAACGATATGGTTTCCATTGCCAGGAAGATCCAACAAAAACATATATTACCGCATCAAAAGTGTTATGAATACTCTATCGGGATTGATAAAGGAAATTTCCTCTTGGAACCGGATTGCAGGAGATAGAGACTTTTTTGAAGGACAAAGGTTTAAAATCCCTGATCATTCCTTTCGTACAAAAAGCCGTTGGATGCTTGCCGGTACGAATAAAATTGTTTGTGCAGAAAAGCCAAAGGCTTGTTCGTGCTTTGATGCAAAGTTTGATCTTGGTCTTATACTTGATCGTATGATGAATAGATTTGAGACATTTCCGATTGAATCTGTACAGAAAACCGATCTTAAAATCCTTTTATTCCAAAAAGAAATCTCTATCCTTACGACACACATAAAAGCAAAGGTTTCAAAATATAAGGAACACGTCAATTGCACGAGATATGTTGTAAGAACACTAAAATCCCTCTGTACATCAAATCAGGGGCGTGTTGAAACAAGAAGTAAATGGCTTTTAAAAGCTATTGAAAAAGTACAAAAAGAGTTTCCTCCTACAAAAATCCAACGAACTCCAATACTGAAAAGCATATCCTGGCACTATTCTAATCCAAGTAATGAATTGTTCCAATTCATGAAAAATTCGATTGCAGCTGCAACCAAAAAGATATTTTGCATGATGTATTCCATTTCGAATAAAGTCATTATGGACATGCTAGAAGAAAAACAAAAACAAGGCATTTCAGTTAAACTATACATCGATGAAAATGCCTTTAAGGATGCAAAAAGCCCAATTTCAGATACTATTACCGTTGTAAAAGTGCCAACACAAGGCCTCATGCACGTAAAAATTGTCGTCATCGACTCAAAGAAAGTTATTTTTGGGTCGTGTAATTTGACAACTCAAGGAATGACACGCGATCAAAATCTCATGACGGAAATAACGTCAAAAGCTTTTGCAAAACACGTCAAAACATATGCAAAATATCTCGTAAGTAAAGATCAAAACCAGGAAAAATATTCTGATATTTCTTTTCTTTTATCAAATAGAGAAAAACTCCAATTTTCATTCGTTCAACAAAGAGCAACAGAAAAAGAAAGAATTGTCCAACTTTTAAATTCTGCACAAAAGACAATTCGCATTGCAATGTTTACATTTACAGATAAGATTTTTATCAATGCTTGTGTCGATGCAAAAAAAAGAGGAGTTGTGGTCGAAGTTCTCGTCGATGCAAATCAATCGCAAATGAAAAATACAGGTCTTTTAACTGTTGAAACATTAAAAAAGCACAAAATAACAGTATTTACAAGTAAAACAAACTCAGTGATGCATCACAAGTTTTGTATTATTGATAATTCTTTCTTTATTTATGGATCAACGAATTGGACTAATAAAGCATTTAATGCAAATGAAGAATGTTTAGCCGTTCTTTCATCTCTTTCCCCACAAAATTATCAAGTAGTATCGAAGATTTGGCAATCCCTTATGTATAATGCAAGTTGCGGATAACTATCGGTTTTTTTGCTAGATCTATTCATTTCTCAAAAAATAGCGTTTCAGCTATTTCCTTCGAAATGAATATGCTCTCTAAAAAGAATATATCAATGCCAAAAACACAATAATTATCCGTAACTTGCACCGTATAATTTAAATTAATTATTTTACATTATTATAATAATTAGTTATAAGTAAATTAAGGTTAATAATGCCTTAATTTATTTATAAATATCGGTGTTATTATGAGCACTGTTAGTGAGAAAGGAAGAGTTGATGTTTCTACACAACATATAGAAACTAAGCCAGAAAAAACGAAGAAAAAAACGCCTGCAGCAGTTACAGCTACATTTGAAGAAATAGAAACTCAAAGCTTCCAAAAAAAAGTTCCAATTAACATTCGTGCAAAAAAATTCATTCAACGATCAAAAAAAATAGCTCTAAATGGGATAAAGGCGTTTTCGAAGGGATGTGTTAAAGCATTTCATGCGGTGACTTTTCATGGATTTGTTGGGAAAAAAATGCAACAAAAGCAAGTTGCACCGTTAGCTGCGACAAAAGCACGAGTACCACAAATAGTCGACGAGTTAAAACAAGCAAAAGAAATGGTATCAAAAGGCTTTGAAGCGCTTTCTGATGAAGAACGAGGAAAACTGTTCGATCTTTATGGAAGGGCAAGTCTTGAAATGAAAAGAGCGGAATCTAAGGGCCTTTTTACAGAAGAAAGAAAGATATTAAAAGCGCTTGTTGATGTGACGGTTGGAACGACTAAAGATGATATACAAGCAAAACTCATATCTTCTTATTTAAAGACAGGTCACTACGAAAAAGCAAAGAAGCTATTCCAATCGCTCGACGAGGCACAGGTTCTTTCAACTCCACGAGGATATGAACTTACTCTTCTCATGTATGAGCAGGCCATGTCAATAGTTGATCTCGAAGGTGCCAAGTGGTGCCTTGACTCTATGAAAAGGATCAATCCTGAAAATCAAGATCTTCCAATCATCCAACAAGATTTGGATCGAAAATCCCAAATCGTTGCAAAGCTAAAGACCGTATCTCCGGACGACCATCTGCGAGGAGGCTTGACAAAAGGGCAAATGGAAGTTTTAGAAAATATAGGTCGATTGGCAAGAAATGAAATTCCGATGGAAGAAATTACAAAAGCAGCTCAAGAAATCGAGGTGTTTTCAGGGCTTGTTTTCACTGATAAGGAGCTTGGGAAAAATCTTAGAAGGCTCACACTTTCTTACGAAAAATATGGCTCTAAAACAGAAGGATTTGCCCGCATTGCCGAAAAGTTATTCATGGTTTCAGGAGAAGTTTCAAAAGTTTCGGGAAAACAAAAGAGTGCAGCTTCCCTAATGAAGAAAAGCGATTATCAGGAAAATCACGAACAGATTGAACGCGTTGCACAATTTGCTCATCTGTTTTCAAAAGTTGTCTATAAAATGCAACCAGAAAACATACAAAAGAGCATGCAAGCGATGGAGAAATTAGCCTCCATCATGGATAAGATCGAGAGGAAAAAAGACCTCGAGGCGCTTGAAAGAGTCGTGAAAGCAAGCGAAGAATTATACCCCGAACACAAAAGTCACTATGAAGCATATGAAAAAGTGATGAAAGTCATTCCTACTGACATAACAGAAGATGAAAAGCTTACTCCGAAAGAGCTTATGTTAATCCATTCTTTTTTAAATTTGAAAAACGATCTAAAAGAAATGGTACAACATAATTTTACAAAGAATTCTCCTTTTATTGCAGGCCTTGTAACGTGTGGGGACATTGCAGATGAAAATGCAAAAAAATTGATGGAGCTTCTTTCTCCAACATACGACAGTGGATGTATTACACTTCGCAATGTTCGCAAGTTTAACCAGACCACGGGAAAAAGTCATGGGCCATTCATGGACTTATTTCATCGTTACTTCATACCACACGGACATGGTGCCCTTATCGATCTTTCCATGGATATGCATACTCTCATGTTTTCACACGTCTTGGGAGAATATAGGTATAATCCCGTAGATCTTCAGGAGTTTTTTACACAAGACGTCTATAGATTAAACCTCGGAAATCTCATAGCAAACGAGGGAAATGAGTACCTTGCAAGATGGTATGCAAATAAAAAAGAAAAAAAAGGAATTTCTCCTTTGAATTCTTTTGACACATATCTCAACGAAATGTGGGCAGAAAAAATTGAAGAAGTACTTGCCGGCTCTGATTTTCTTTCTGAAGTTGATGAACTTACACCTGGAATACAACTTGCCGAAGAACAACAAAGAAGAATGAAAGAATTTGGGGACATTCACAATAAAACGCTTATGCAAATACTAAGCATACGTTCCCCGATTCACACTAAGCTGAGTCGCTTTATTCCTCTTCTTAAAGCAAAAGGGATTGATTTCGGAACCGATAGAATTGAAGGGGAAATGATCTGTACTGCTTTTCAAGCAAGGATAATGATGAAGGCTTTAGCTTTGTGCAAAAAAGATCTTGAAGAAAAAATGGTAAAGCAAATTATGAAAGAAAAGAATATCTCAAAAGAAGAAGCAGAAAAAATGGTTGAAAAGCTTAACCCCATCAAGATGCCTATTTCTCCGTATGAAGATTTTAGCAAAATGCACCCAAAAAGACTTCTCAAGTGTTTTTCGATGTGTCTTGAATCAGTTCCGTTCCCATCGGTGGCCACTGAAGTCATCAAAGCAGATCCAAAGTTTTTTGAACCAGTAGTTACTAAAAACCTAAAGGCAGGTAAATAATATGGGATTCTTAGTAACACAAGCAAAAATAGTACAAAAATTTGAATTTATTGGTCATATTTCACAAGAACATGTTAAAAAGCTCGACCAAAAAGAACGGGGAGTACTTTTAAAAGCGTTACAAATTATGAATGATAAAAAAGTGACAATTACTGATGAAGAAATGAACGTAATTGAGGATATTGGTAAAAAATTACATAGTGAATATGCACCAAAACCTGATAAAGAGCTATCTTCCTCATTTATCAAAGCATTACTCAATAGATTTGGTGATAGAATAAGTCCCAAAAGGATTGTAAAAGAGTACAATAGAAAAGGACTTCCTCGTCGAGCGGTACTGGCGCCTGAAAAAGTGTCTTTTGAAGAACAAACTAAACGTCTTGAATCGCAAAAGAACTATATTGTTGCGATGCAAAATAAGGTTAAAGCATATCGAAACGAGCTTGGTCAAGTTCTCTATATTTCAAAAAATCCACAACGAACCGATCTTGCAAGAAATCAATTAGAAGGCCGTCCTAAATTTGGTCCTGGAACAGATCCTGAGCGTCTTCCCCAAGGAATGACAGTGGAACACATTCAATGCCTTAGTTGTTATACTAACGAAAAAATAAATGAAATTAACGACGCAATAAAGGATCTTTTACAAAACATAAAAGATAACACCTATGATCAGAAAAAAGTAGCCGAGCAAATACAAATTATCAGAAAAATGTGCGATTTTTACGATCAAGATCTCAAGTTTTTTATGGAACAGTGGGAAAGTAAAAACAAAAAACTTATCGCATCTCAAACATGAGAAATTGCATCAGAACAAATCCAGGCAGTCGTCCAGGCATTTTGAAAGTTAAAGCCTCCGGTAACACCATCGATGTCGAGCACTTCTCCTGTAAAATAAAGTCCTTTTACAATCTTACTTTCCATAGTTTTGAAATCGACTTCCTTTCTTTTTACACCGCCACAGGTAACAAATTCTTCTTTGTACTGCGTTTTTCCTGACAACTCGAACGTGCTTTTGTGTACGAGTTCCAATAAAGAAAGTTCTGCTTTTTTTGAAAGCATACCCAAGCGAATATCTTCAATACATACGAGTTCTACCATGCGCTTCCAAAGCTTTTTTGGGAGGTCAAAAGGATTTTCCGTATGCACAAAAGATCGAGGATGTAAAGACTTACATTCTAAAAAGACCTTTTTCTTTTCTTCAAAAGATAAATCCGGGCAAAAATCAATAAAGAATTTTGTTTGGTAGTTACAGTCGTATAAGTGTTTTGCACTCCATGCTGACAATTTTAAAACACAAGGACCACTAAAACCCCAATGAGTAAAGAGTAAAGGGCCTGTCTGTGATAACGTGCTATTTTCTAATGTTATTTTCACAAGCTGAAGAGATATTCCCGATAAGTCAAGATAAGGGCTTTGTGGAACGTTAAATGTGAAAAGGGATGGTACTAAAGGCTCGATAGTATGCCCCAAAGTTTGAATGAGATCAAACCCGGAGCGACTCGATCCAGTTGCAAAGACTAAAGCATCGTAAGATTTTTTTGTCCCATCGCATAATGTAATGACAAAACCTTGATGTGTTTTTTCGATTGTAACGATGTCGACAAATGTAGAGATTGTAATGTTGCGGCGTTTTATTTCATCCATGAAACAATTGATGATTGTTTCTGATGAATCAGTAACTGGAAACGTTCTTCCATCGGACTCAACTTTTAACGAAACGCCTTTTGCTTCTAACCATGCAATCATGTCTTTCGGCTGAAATTTTGTAAATGCACTGAGAAGTTCTTTTGATCCTCGAGGGTAATTTAAAACGAGCTTTTTTGGATCAAAGCAGGCATGAGTGACGTTGCAACGACCCCCTCCCGAAATACGCACTTTGGAAAGAAACTTTCCCGTTTTTTCAAGTACGTCTACTTGGAAAGAGGGAACCTTTTCTTTAAGTGTAATTGCAGTAAATATTCCAGAAGCACCAGCTCCGAGAATACCTATGGTTTTTGTCATTGCAACGCCTTTGTTTCGTAAGTGATTTCCAAGGGGATAGCCCATTCATAACATTTTTCAAGGGCGATATCTGTAAGAAAATTCCTTGTGAATAGTTATATAGTTATTCACTTTGCAATTTTTTTGCATATCTCATTGCTTAAAAATATGTTCTGAATTGGCCGACCCCCGTTGACCATTTTAAGTTTTTATTTATCAGCTATTGTAAGCTTTTTGAACATTTCTGTGACAAGTTCTGTTCCTGTATGGAAGTAACTTACTGCAAATGCAGCTCTTGCAGAGCGAGCCAAACAGCCTTTCCACCCATTGACAATACCTTCTTTAAAGGTCGTTGGAAGGTCTGCCTGCCTTCTCGTTTTCCAAGTATCCCAAGGATGACTTGAAACTGCTCCAATAACTCCAGCAACAGCTCCACTTACTACTGGTGCAAAGGGTGAATTGCCCATATATTGAAATATAGTTTTTTGGATCTCCGGTGCAAGGAAGAAAACCGAGCCTGTAAATTTGGCATCTCTAACTGCAACTCCAACAAGGCCTCGTAAGTACCCGAATGGCCCCCATTTTGCATATATGTCATTGACTGTTGACTTATATGTCGGTTTTGGAAGACTTGGATTATCTTTCCACGCTTTCATTTTTTCAGAAAACTGCACCATGACAGTTTCCATAAATGCCGCGATTGGACTTGTTGCAGCACCAGAAAGCAAGGAACAACAAAGAGATTGAGCAGAACTCAATTCCTTTTTCCCATTGTCAGATAGCATGTTTTTTACAGCTCTATCAAAAGCAAACTGCAACGGCGTGACTATAGTCATGTAACTTGAATTTACTCTGGCTCCAGCCCAAAGAACCTGAGGGGATCTTGGGACGCGGTTGCCTTTTTGTAATTCTTGCTTTATTACAGTCAACGGCTGACTGAATAATGGTTCTGTCGCCCCTAAAGATGCTCCAAGAACACCATTTTGAAAAGGGGTGAAAACAAAAGGGGACTCATTATTACTAACAGAAGTCATAATAAACCTTCAAAAAGTTAAAAAAATTAATAAAAGTTCAAAGCTTACTTATGCTTTGAAAATAAAAAGGGCCAAAAAATTGATTAAATTGAAATGCAAATAAATTGCAGGAAAAAGAAAGGCAGGAATGAAAAGAAAGAACAAGGTTTGTTTATACAACAACTAGGGGCATACGTTTTATGATATTTATCCATGATATCCTCCATGTTTTCATGGTGCCTGGTGATAATAATTTAAATATCGAAAAAAAGCAATATAAAATTTAATGATTATTGATTATAGTCACATTTATAGAGAGAAAACTATACTGTGAGGTTACTATGGCAAATGTTCATAATGTTCAAAATGCATTAGAGACAGGAATAGATTTTTCTCAAGCGAATGTAAAAGCACTTAGTAAAGAAGAAAGAAAAATACTCATGACTGCTTTTAAATTCGTAAATGGCGGCACAAAAAAAGTTCCGAATAATTTAGACCAGCAAGTAATCGATATAAAGAAAAAGTTACAGCCTTCAAGTCCGCAAGAAGAGACGCATACACTTGGAAAATTCCTAGATAATATAGGACGCGCTTCAAATACTAAAACAATTCTAAAAGAAGCACAAAAACTCAAGGGTAAAAAAGATTCAGATATTATATCGTTTGTACAAAATAACAAGAAAAATGTTTCTGCATACCGCGATAAAGTAAAAACATACGAAATGAGATTAGATGCTTTTCAACCTAATGGATCTCATGCAGCAAATTGTAGAATACAAAGAAATGAACTTGGAAAAGAACAAGAAAAATTTTCTTCAGGAATTGAAAAACTTCATCAACAAGTTAAGTCTTCAAAAGATAGTGTGAACTTGATTGAAGAAAAAGGGCTTGAATTTTTTAAAAAATTAGACGAAGCATTAGATGCAAGTAGACAATTAGATCCGATAGGGCCTCAACAAAAAATTCCCTATACTAAAGAACAAGTGCGAACAAAATTCGAAGATGCTACGAGAAGTTTAAATGAGTATGAAAGTGCATTAAATGCACAACTTGATATATCTCAAGATAAATTAAAGAAATATAAAATTTAAGGGATAGAGTTATGGATGCAGCTTCTATGAAGGTCATTGGTAATGAACTTGCATCTGTAAACTTGTCAAAGGATAATTTCAAAAAACTCAATCAGCAGGAAAGAACGCAGCTAATGACTTTTTTTGAGATAATGGAAGGGAAGAATTCATCAATTAAGGTTGAAAGTACATTTAAGAAAGATATTCATAACATTGTAAAAAAATTGAAAGATAGCCAAGCAGAATATCCGGATAAGGAAGCTCCCATAGTGAAATTTTTTAAAAACGTGTTTGGTAATAGAATAAGTTCAAGATCTGTTGAAAGGATGGCGAAAAAGGCAAATCAAAATCGAATACGAGAGGAAAGAAAGGAGATTTTTACTAGTCTCTTGAATGTATTAGGTGACTACAAAAACGAAATGAAAAAAGAAAAACCGGAATTTAATGCATTTCATTATTTGAACGATGGTATATTTTATAATTTCAAGGACAAATTAAATCCTCAATTATTTGATAAAAATACAAATGATAAAGTTATAAATTATGTGGAGAAAATTATAAACATTATAAGCTCAGATGGTTCTGCAGAAACAAAAAAAACAGATATATTAAAAATAATTACAGAGCTTGAAAAAATCTGTAAAAAATAAAATTAGTAATAAAAATTAAAAACAGAAGGTATTTATGGACCCAATCGGTAGCTTAAAAGAAGCATTACTAAGTTATGGGTTGAATAAAAACAAACTAGACGAATTGAATCAAGATGAAAGAAAAATTCTTCTTAAAGCTCTGAGAGCAATTAATAATAATAAGACAATCAAGTTGAATGATGTCGAGAAAGGCCATATTGCAAGTATAAAAAAAAAGTTAAATCCTAGCAATCCATATACCTATCCTAAAGTAGATGAAAAACCATCATTTGTTAAGGCAATTCTAAATAAATTCTGGACAAGAACAGGCTCAAAAGTGATTTTGAAGGAATATCAACAATTTAAACCAAAAACTAATGCAGAAAAGAGAGAGGATGCTCTTCAGCATCTCGAAAAGTCATTAATAGCATACAAGAACGAACTGACGAAAAAAAATCCAAAACCATTTGAATATCTGAAAGAAGACGTATATGAAACCTTTAAGTTAAAATTGTCCGGATCTGGACAACGAGAAAAGAACGACGAAATAATGAAAAAATTAGATGAATTTAAAAGTATTAAAGCTGAAACCGATCTTCTAAATTTATTACAGAAATTGAAAGAACTTCGAAAGATATGCGAATCTGAAATAAAAGCAATCCAATCACATGCCTAAAATATCTACAAAGTGCAAAGATTTTCGATGTTCGAAAGTACTGTGTCTGAGTGCTTGTTGATGAGTAATTTGCATACAAGAAAAATGTGATGCAAGATACTGCACGAGGCCATTTATAAACGTTTCTTTTGTTGGAAAATGTGCACGTAGCTTATCGCAAAAACTTGTGTGATCTCTGTTTTCTCGATACATGGGCTTTTTCTTTGGCATCTTTAAAAGATTCATGAGGTCATTTGAGTAGTCAAATAAAAATGACGTGTGATGAAGCCACGCATTTTTTACAAAATACTGGGCATTTCCTCCGACTTTTTTATCTCCTATGATGTAGTCATTTTCTCTTAAAAGAATGGGAATATCGACAAAAGCATTTTTGTATATTTTTTCAGACCATTCGAGAACTGTTTTTGGACAATTCACAGTTGGCATTGCATTTTTTTGAAAGAGGAAAGTAACAAATATTGTGTCAGGATCGACAACGACAGTACCGCCTCCAGAAAATCTTTTTATTACAGGAACAGGTCTTTTTTTATACTCGGTATAATCGATGAGGTCTTCTGGCTTTCCTGAAATGCCCATCACAACTGAAGGCTTAGTTCCGTGGTTGATGATACAATAATTATCGGAGGACGTTCTAATGAGTGCTTCTTCGAGTTGCAACTGTTCGAAAATAAAGAGATTTTCGGTTTGTACAATGTGTAGTTTAGCATCCACAGGGGTCATCTTCCTCTTTACAAACGGGTCTTTTTCGAGAAAGTTCTATTCGCAAGACTGTAATATCAGATGGTGCAATTCCAGGAATTCGTGAAGCTTGTCCAAGTGTATTTGGACGCACTTTTGAAAGGCGTAATTTAGCTTCAGTGCGAAGGCCCATGACTTTGTGGTAGTCGATATTCTCGGGTATAAAAATCGTGTCGATTTGAGAAAGCTTTTCAACTTCGATCTGTTGTCTTTTGATGTACCCTTGATATTTTATGTTGAGTTCGATTTGCTCTTGGATTTCTTTTGAGTAGGATTCTAGGTCTTGAGGAAATATCTTTTGCAAATGATCGTATGTAATGTCAGGTCTTGCAAGAAGTTGGAAAAGTGAACAATTTTTTCCATCAAACTGCTTGTAAATTTTTTGCAAGCGATCGAGTTCTTTTGATAGTGCCTCTTCTTTAAAGCAAAGCTCATCGCATTGCTCTTTTGAAATAAGTCCAAGCTCATACCCTTTTTTGCGAAGGCGCAAATCTGCGTTGTCATGTCGAAGTAAGAGTCTATGTTCTGCCCTACTTGTGAACATGCGGTAAGGCTCGTCGACGCCTTTTGTTACAAGGTCGTCGATCATGACGCCAATATAGGCTTCATGTCTTTGTAAGATTAAAGGAGTAAGGCCTTTTACTTTTTGTGCTGCATTTATTCCGGCAATGACCCCTTGTCCTGCTGCTTCTTCATAGCCCGTAGTTCCGTTAATTTGTCCTGCAAAGAAAAGGCCTGATATTGTCATCGACTCTAACGAAAAACCGACTTGTCCTGATACGACGTAATCGTATTCTATGGCATATCCAGGGCGCATTATTTCTGCATTTCGCAATGCAGGAATCGATCGTATGAATTCATACTGTACATCACACGGTAAAGATGAAGAAATTCCGTTCACGTAAACTTCTTCAGAACTCAAAGATTCCGGTTCTAAAAATATCTGGTGCCGATCTTTTTCCGAAAATCGAACGACTTTGTCTTCAATAGATGGGCAGTAGCGTGGCCCAACTCCTACGATTTTTCCGGAATAAAGAGGAGATCTATGTAAATTTTTTTTAATAATTTCTTTTGTTTCAAGCGTAGTATACGTAATGTGGCACGATACTTGGGGAAGCTTTTTTCCTTCATGAGGGTCAAATGAAAAACGAACGCCTTCATCTCCTGGCTGTTCTTCTGTCAAAGAAAAGTCAATAGATCGTCTATGTATGCGAACGGGAGTTCCTGTCTTGAGTCTTCCAAGAGTAATCCCGAAATTTTCAAGGCTCTTTGAAAGGCCTAATGATGGAGCATCTCCTGCTCTTCCTCCATGGTAGTTGATATCTCCCATGTGGATGAGTCCTCGCATAAATGTCCCGGATGTCAAAATCACACAAGGAGCAGAATAGGCAATCCCTTCTTTTGTGATGACGCCCCGAATTTGCCCATCTTCGACGATCAAATCTTCACAGGTAGCTTGTTTGATGTGGAGGTTTTCCAACTTTTCAAGACGGTGTCGAATATCGTCTTTATAGGCATTTTTATCAGCTTGAGCACGAGGTGCTTGTACAGCAGGGCCTTTTTTTGTATTGAGCATCCGGTATTGAATGCCGGTTGCTTCAATGACCTTTCCCATCATACCGCCGAGCGCATCAATTTCTCGCACGATGTGGCCTTTGCCAATTCCCCCCACAGATGGGTTACAGCTCATTTGACCAATGGTCGATATGTTCTGCGTCAAAAGCAATGTCTTCATGCCCATTTTGCTTGCGGCATGGCTTGCTTCACAACCTGCATGCCCGCCACCTATGACGATAACATCATACGTATGTGGATATTTCCAACTCATATTAAGCTCTACTAAATAGTACAGGAGAATTAAAGATATTTTGCGACTGGAAGGCTCTAAGAGAGTTTATTCTCACTGGACTTTTGGCATTCTATATGTATAAAGCCCAGTGAGAATAAACTAAAAATTCCTGTGAAAGCTACAGGATTTATCGTGTTTTATGACGATTCAATCTCGAGCGCTTTTTGCGCTTGTGACGTGCCATTTTCGCCCGTCGCTTTTTCTTAACTGAGGACATGTCATTCTCCGAAAAAGGTAAAATTGTGCATAACAATTACAAAAAGGGTACTCAAAATTTGGATAAAAGTAAAGCCTTAGAGTCTAAAATTCCGATAAAAATGCCTTTGCTTAAATCTCAAGCAGTATTATAAAAATAAAACTTTAATGAGCAACCCTGACCAAAAACACTGTAACATTGAGGTGCATAATGAATTTTCGACACGTAGTAGTACTTTTCTTTGTCTTTTCGTCCTTTTGTCTGTGTGGCAATGCAGCAATAAATCAAACAAAACTAAAAAACAGAAAGCTCATAGCAAAGTCAGAGGATGGAGCTGGCTTACATGTGGCTCCAAATGAATACGTTGGCCCACAAGGGTTGCCAGGACCTAAAGGTCCTACAGGTGCAAAAGGCACAAAAGGAGATAAAGGCGCAACAGGCCCAACTGGTGCCACAGGCCCGCAGGGGAGTTCTTTTTCAGAATTGTATGCCCATTTCTACAAAGTCTCTGCAGATAAGGTCGATCCAAATATGCCTATCCTCTTTGACTCGCAAGGATTACAAAACGGAGAGATTTCCTATGATGGTTCAACCGGGAAATTTCAAGTTGGAAAAGATGGTGATTACCTTATTTCGTACCTCGTAAATTCAAACACAACAAAACCCCTTGCATTTGGCATTTTTGTAAATGAAGGGACTGTACTTGCAGGAAGTGTCTTTAAGAACAATCCTAATTTTCTCTTTGCTACGCCAAACCAAATGCACGGATTCGTCGTTGCAAGCTTAACGCAAGGCGATTGCTTTCAAGTTGTCAATGTTTCTTCCAATGCAGCAATGTTTGACAATTCCATGGTTTCGTATGACGATACAAATGCAGCGTTATTTATTATTAAACTGAAGTAGAAATCAAAAAAAACATCCTGCTGAACTTTCAGCAGGATGATTCTTAAGATAGTTTCTTCATTTGCTTATATGTAAGCATTGTGGGATTTCCGCCCATTTTAAAGGACGCAGTATTGATTTTTTGGCTTGCAGAATGGATATCAATGCCACTTTTTTGCTTATATGTAATGCAAGTTTTGGAAATGAACAACAATTTTCTGCAAATTGTAAATCACTGAGATCTTGTCTGCGGTAATTTTTGTAATTATAATCTTGAGAATGAAATACTCTATTTACTTTGGCGTTTGAAGATTTTGTAAATGTTCTATTTGATTTTCTGGTAGTCCTAAACATGTAATGCTCGTATCCGATTGTAGTAACAAATAAAATATTTTATCATTCCAATGTAATTGGCTAATTTCTTCGAAAACGAAAGAGTCTTTCTTACAAGTCTCGAGCATCTTTGTCTATGGGTGTTATTAAATCTTTCAATATAACTCGTCTTCCCTGGTTCCTTTCCGATAGACCGATGTTGCATCCAAGGAATGACTTCGTAATACACTGAGAATTTATCTGTATAAAAGATGGCTTTTTTTTTAAGTCTTCAGGCAGCTTTTCCAATATACATTCTGCTGCTTGTTTTGTTCGCTTATCAACGTGCATTGCCAAAACCTGCCGTGTTGCAGAATGAAAAACAAGCCATAGCCATTGCT
>JBDHQC010000013.1:0-20093 GCA_039806815.1 Parachlamydiales bacterium | reverse complement strand
TAGGTGCCTTTTTTATCAGAACTAAAGAGCCTACATGTTTTCTTTTTTATTCACTAAAAACTTTTTGATTCTGCTTTCAATCTCTCAATTCTTTTAAGCGTCAGACTTTTTCAACAACGCCAGTTGAGCATAACTTACAGAAAATTTTGTTGATTCCATATTTACAGCCTTATTATAAAATTAATTAATATTTTTAATATATTACGTAATTTGAAAGCAACTAACGATAAATCTTTTGCATCATAAAAGAATTTCCGCAGAACTTTATTCGTTATTTACTTTCAACTTATGTTATATAGAGATAGAGGAAAATAATTTTTATTCGATTATTTCATTTAAAAATGTAACATTTTTATTAATATTTCAACAATATAAATATAGAATATTTATTAATTTTTTAGCTGAATTTTAATATTTTAGATTAGGTTTCTTACAAATCTATAATTTCCATGTTGGAACATATTACACATATTATATATAACGAAAATTTTAAAATAAAATTCTTCAATGCTGTATATAGAATACGAAGAATATTTAATTGGCTGTAATGACCCGACAAAAATATTTTTTTCAAACGCAAAAGAGACAAAATTTGATACAGAATCAAATCAAACAGGAGAAATTCCTCAAAACCCTGCATAAATGTTCCAGATCAAGAAAATAGTGCTTTGGCATTATTCAAAAATATTCTTTGACATGACTTGGTCGACGTATGAAGCAGTAATCAGATCTTACCGTGAACAAACTTTTCCACAAGTCAACGACATCAGCACACTCGATGACATTTGGAGTGAAGAACATGCATTTTCTATTTGTGCAAATGATAAATATGAATTGCACGAAAAAATGTGAGAAAATCATTCGGGCTATAGAAAAGGAAGTATAAGTAAATATGGTTGGGATCTTATAACGAAAAAGATGTCTGAGACATTTTGAGATAGAACTTTTACGAATAGAACTTGTATAGTCTATTTTAATAGAGAAAAATCGAGAGTATGGATACTTTACTTACAATTCCATTTTCTGCTGGCCAAGAAGTGCGTTGGCATTCCGTACGTTTTACCCAGGAGCAGTTTGAAGGTTGCAAAGAAGAAATTCCCAATCAGGAAAAGACTACAATTTCAAACGATCTTGTCGATAGTGCAACTCAGGAAGAAGTAAAACGATTATATCGCGAAAATTGTTTGCCCCAAATCGATGAAGAAGGACATCAAGAAAACACAACTGAAATTGACACCTTCCTCGATTCGGCTATGATTGAAAAATTATTGGAAGGATGTGATTTTGATATTCCTTGTGAATCTGAAACACAATTTGTTCAAAAAGCTTATGATCAGAACATATGTGATGTTAACGAGAAAAACCCAACAAGTGCTCAAATTCAACCAATTCGAAAAATCGAAAAAACCCGTAAAAAGAAAACGTTTTGGACTGTTGAACACTTAAACACATTATTCAATTTACATGATCAGTATAGTCAATCGCATCCTTGTGAATCGAAAACAAAAGTCTCAGATCGGGGATGGGAACTTTTAGCAGATGACATGTGTAAGGTCTTTCCTGAAGAAAATTTTACAAAGAGTAGCTGTAGCAACGCATACTATGATCAGTTCATTAGGAAAAAACAACATCCACTACCTACAACAGTTCCATCAAAGTGGAATAAAGAAAGAATAGAAAAACTTGGACAGTTACATGATCAATATCTCATCACTCATCCGGGGCATAAAACATCGAGCATATGTGAAAAAGGATGGGATCTACTAGTAAATGATATGTATGAAGCTTTCCCTGATTTTTCTTTTTCTCCTACAATTTGCTCAAGGGCTTATTATGATTTTTTTGTTTGTCAAAATAAGCAATCCTAAAGTGGGTAAGTGTTCTTCATACAACTAGAAAAAATAATTTTCTTTATCTGAAGTTTTTTGATACACATAGTTTAATTTACGATATACTTGAGGTTATGTTTTATGAAAGAAATAGTACAGTATCGTTCGTATCAATTTTTTATAGGACTTTTAATTGCTTTATGCTTAATCACAAATAGCTATGTACTTGAATCTGTCAGATGTCCATATTTACGAAGACTTGAAGAGCAAAAAGCAAGGGCACAACAAGCCACTACTAATTCTAATGAAGCTCAATCTTTGCAAAATGCGGATCCTCATCGTAGAGAAATGTTACCAAAAGCAAAAAGAGCTCGAAGATATCATGGAAAAAGAGCCGATCGCCTTAAAAATGGAAAAATAAAAAGGCGAAAGGTCTTTGGAAAAGGTGGTCAATCGATATATGTCGATTTTTCAAAAGCAATAACCAAGAATTAAAGAGGGAGCTTTTGCTCCCTTGTCAATTATTATTTGCAAAGATTAAGGGGAAGTATAATGGATGTAAAAGGTCCAACCAGATGGTCGACTGCTTATGAGACACTGAAACAAGGAAATGTTGGTCAGGCCATTAGGACTTTATGGGCAGGGCATACAAAAGTGAGAGAAAGAAGTTCGATGGGTGACCATGAGGCTGCAGTTGGTGAAAAAAAAATTACCGAAAGCGGAGAAAGTGTTTCTGAAACACCAAAAAAATCTTATATTCCACATCATCCTTTAGTAGGAGATAAAGCTTCTGTTTCAAATAGAAGGTTTTTAAATATTGCTGTTCATAGGTTCAGTTATAAACAAGAAGAAGCTCAAAGCCGAGCTCAAACTCCAGCACAAGCATTTATTAATACTTTTACGAAAGAAAGTACAATAACGGAAAAAAATGAAGCTTTGGAAAAATTATTCGAAAACAAAACAATTCCCAATCCCTTGCATGGGGGTAATGTTGTTGCTGGCATTTTCGATGAGTTAAAGTTGCATAAAGAGTACCATATGCTTACACCAAGTGAACAAAAAAACCTCCGTAATAGTTTGGTGCAACATTTAGACGATCAGTCTAAAATACACGAAAAGGAAACAACAAAATCTAAATATCAAGTAATCGGAGGACTAAAAATTCAACGAGCTTTACAAGGAGATGAATTTACAGGTGAATTAAAGAAATTTGGTGAGTTAAAGGAACCTAAATAACTCAATTCCTAAATCTTATACGCATCGATGAGCTGTTTTAAGATTTTGACAGATTCAGAGACATCGCGATTATTCGGGATGTGGGTAAGGATGGCACCGGTGAAGGCAGAACAAGTTGTAAGGAAGGCTCTACACAAGTTCTGATGATGTTCGATGTCTTCAATCGTTTCGAGGTCTTTTCTTCGTACCGTATCTTGTTTTCTTCGTTCGTAAATGTTCATCGGGTGACTTTCAATTACTGCAATAGCACAAGGGCGCAGCACTTTCAGAATATGTTCGGGAAGCCCAGGATAATACCCAAGCGGTGTTTTAATTAACGTATGTGTATCTACGATAGTTAATCCTTCAAAATAGGCAATTTTATTTGCTACTGACATACCAACTTCTTGCTGTTTTGCAAGGGGAAGTTTTCGCAATAAGTCCCGATCTATTCCTTGAAGAGATGCTTGGCTCATCATTTGTTCGCCAAAGTTTACAACTTTAATAAGAGGATACTCTTTTATAACTTCGTTGAGGATGGTCGTCTTTCCAGAGCCTGGAATTCCTGTGAGAATGATGATATTTGAACTCATGTGTATCCTATATTTTTATAATCTCGTCTTCCGATTGCCCTGTAATTTCTATTTCATTATCGTGTATAATCATATTGCATTCCAAGCGAATTCCAAATTCACCTTTGATATAGATGCCCGGTTCTATCGAACAACAAGTATTTTTTTTCAAAAATCGCGTATCGTGAAGTTCAAAATTGTCTACATTTGTTGCCATGCCATGAAGGTGTTTATCGATGTTATGACCCGTTCTATGAAGGAAGTTGTTTGCATACCCTTGTGATGCGATATGTTCTCGAGCAATATCGTCCACATCAGATCCCCGGACGGAAATTGTTTTGTTAAATTGGTCTTTACAAAACTCGATGGCTTTAGTTTGTGCCTTTTTGACGATGGAGTACACGCTAGTGATTTTTTTTGGGACATTGGGCGATGTAAAAGCAACTTTAGTTTGATCTGCAAAAGGCGCATTCGGTGCATTTTTTTTACACCACATGTCGATGAGAATAAGCGCGTCATTTTTTATCGGAGCTGTAGAAGATGCATGATGAGGATTTGCAGAATTTTCTTGTACTGCACAAATTGGTAAAGATTCCGTTATGCAGTCATTTTGTTTAAATATATCGAGTATAAAATTTTGGACCATTTGTTCGTTTATAGCTCTATTTGCATCAAGAGATGTCCGTATGAGATTCCAACAAGAAGAAAAGGCATACTCGAGTACATGAGATGCTTCTCTATGTAAGTCCATCTGTTGCTTATCCCATATACCAATAAAATGTTCTGCAATTGGCCATGAAGAGTTAATTTGTGAAACTTTAGTCTTTATAAGTTCCAATGTTCCGGCATCGACTTTGGAGATGGTGGGAAGAACTCCTTGAGGAGAATATTCCATGGCAATCCTGCCAACTTTTGATAACGTTTTAGATAAAATACCTAATAGCTCCTGCCAGGTACGGTATTCACAATCTTTTCCTATAACAGGCTCGTAGATGTGGCGTTCAATGGCATGAAAAATTTTACTGGGGATGCCAACTTTTGGTATCCAATAAAAAAAACGCCTCGTAAAAAGGTCCTTTGGAATTTCGAGAATTTCTGAAACAAATTCATTGTTTTGTCGATAATCATACAATAGCCAACCATCAAAGTCTGTCTCGTTCTGAATCACTTTTTGGATTTCATCAAGTTTAGTGTGTGATAGTGGCATAAGATTCTCAATTATTTATACATTGAAGAATGGCACTTGCAGCCTTTATCCGCAAGATTTGAGATCTATCCACGAGAACCTGTCGAAGAAATCCTATGGCTTCAGGACAATGCATTTGACCCAAAGCAAAGAGAATCATCTCTTTGGTTTCGATTGGTGATTGATTGTAGTGTTTTAGTAAAACTTCTAACGCATCTTTATCTTGTGTTGTTGAGGAAAGAAAAAGAGCTGCTTGTAAGGAAAGAGTTGAACTTTTGTCATATAATAGTGGTTTGATAAGGTTGATACTGGAAAGAGGGCCTTCTTGAAGGAGCAATGCCATCGCATTTGCAGAAATGCCCCATGTTTTTTCAGAAAGCATTCCTAACATTTTTTCTTGTGCAAGTCCTACATCGCATTCAGAAAGTGCCCCGATAAGACCCAAGCGTGTCATGAGGTCTTCGGTTTCAGGAATTTGAGGCTGTACAAGATCGTGAGATTGAATCGTAGGACCAATGGCAGAAAATATACCAAACTCTTGTGTCCCAATTCTTTCATGCACAGTATCGAGAAAATTAATAATGCTTTTTTTTACGAGATCTTTTTCCTTTTGAAATCTCAATAATGCTAAAGCCGCATTTACGCGTACATAAGGATCTTTTGAAAAAAGTGCTTCATTTTTCAAAGCGAAAAGTGCTCCATCTCCTGCATGACCCAAAGCACTAACAGCATACAGTCTGTTTTTTTGATTTTCAGATGTAAGCCATTTAGTAAATGTTTCATCATAGGTTGAAGAATTTCGCAATAAGAACCACAAACTCGTTATCGCAACAAACGCTTCATCAGAGGTTTTTAAATTTTCAACGATTTTTTTAGCTTCTACATTATCGTTTTCAACGAGGATACCAAGAGTTTGTAGGCTCTGAATTTTGACATCGAGATTGGGATCTAGAGCAAGTTCGAGAACATAGGGTATGCAATCTTTTTTTAGACGCGATAAAATTAATTCTAAAGAGAGCGTGCGTAAAGCTGCGTGAGGGCTTTTATAGATTTTTTCAATAATTGAAGAAGTGACATCGGACTTCATTTCTACATATGCTAAGATCGCATTTTCTTTTTCTTCTCGGGTCAGCTCTTTTTCCAAAAGAGAAAATACTTCATCTTTTGCTTTTTCTAAGCGAGCACAGCCCAAAGCTTGAATCGCAAGAAGTTTTGTTTCAAAAGAAGGATCCGTGTGAAAGATTTCATAGACTTTTTCGAGGATGTGGTCATCGCGTTGATACTTTGCAAGATGCGTGCAAAAGTTTCTTAAAGTGTGACTTGAATCTGAAAATCCATTATATAATAAATCCACTCCTTTTGCACTTTGTGCTAAAAAAGCAGCAAGTAATCCTTCATATCGCGTTGGGATTGAAGAACTTTTACATGCTTTTTTAATAATCGACCACGAAACAGTTTCGTAAATTGCTAAATCGTTTTCTTGCGGATATTCTGCTTGATAGGCTTTCAAGCACGCAATGAGCGAACCTTCATCCAAAAGCGCAGCATAACTTTCTATTTCAAGTTCTAAAATTTTCTTTGATCGAAAGGGTGCATGAGACAGTATTTTTAAAGCAGATTGATAATCGCCAATCAAAATATGTGCGCGTACTTTTTTCTCTAGGAGATTTTCGTTAAAATCTTGTGTTCCGTATACAGTAGAGGTAAAACACAAAAAAAGTAACAAATACTGTATCATTTGATGTTCTTTGAGATATTTTTAAACTGGGGATGTTCTTTTGAATTGAGCATTTCAAAAAGGATTGTTTCGCACGTTGATATTCTTGCTCCCATGCGCTCCATTTCTGATAGTCCTGATTGCTTATCGATCAATTTCCTGCTTGATGTTGCATCTTGTAAGACAATGACATGAAATCCTTTTTCTACAAGATCGCGAACTGTTTGAAGAACGCATATATGGGTTTCTATTCCAATGACGATACATGATTTCGGGAAATAATTTTGAATTTTTGCTGCAAGTTGAGTGTCTTTTACACAGGAAAAAGTAATTTTTTCAAAGATGATATCGACGTATTCTTTCAAAGACGTAAGTGTATTGCCGAGACCTTTTGGATATTGTTCTGAAGTCAATATGGGAACGTTGAGTGCTTTGAAACTCAAGAGTACTGCGATAATTTTCTTTTTTAGCTCATCGCATTCGTATATTTTAGAAAACAATTTTTCTTGTACATCGATCAAAAGAGCAAAACAATTCGTCGCATCGCATCCTTTGAAGGTCATGTACAAAAAGCTCCCAGGTGTTTTCCTCCGAGGAGATGAAAATGTAAGTGGTAGATGATTTGTCCTGCATCATGGCCATTATTTGTAACGAGTCGAAATCCATCTTCAATGCCATATTCTTTTGCAAGTTGCTTTGCTACGAGCATAACCTCTCCTAAAAGGAGTTTATCTTCTTCTGACATTTCAGATATATTCTGAAGAGGTTTTTTAGGAACAATGAGGATGTGAACCGGGGCTTGAGGATGAATATCTTTGAAGGCAATAATGCGATCATTTTCAAATACTTTATCACAGGGAATTTCTTTATCGATGATTTTCTGGAAAATAGTTTTCATACAGATTCCTTATTAGCTTTTCAATACCTTTTCCAACGCCTTGAGAGCATCATCTTTTGAATTCCAAACAGAAATGAAGCGGCCTTTGTGACAAAATTTTGCTCCATCTATGCCTGAGACCTTTTTTAGTTCGTCTTCTAAAAGGCCGGCCCAAGTTTCGGGAAGTGGTTTTCTTACTTTCATTCTATCATCTGATGTTGGGGGGATTCCGCGCAATTTCCAATTTTTCCCGGAGGGCATGATGATGAATTCTGCAGGATGTTTTTCCCCTTCGAGTTCAAAAAAGGCATCCATCCAGGGAATTGGGCTATCAAATATCAAGCAGTCACGACCTTCTGCCATTGCTTTGATGACGAGTTCGCGACAGGATTGTGCATATTGAAATCTCTTGTGAGCGCGTTCAATATGGCCTTTTGCGAATATTGCTGCTTGAAAAAAAGCCTCGTCTTGTATTTTTGGATCAATGTCGTACTGTATCGGAGTAAAGTTTGAAATGACATTTGAAAATGTGCAAAAACCCGGAACCTGTGGATCTTTTCCATTGTCGTGCGCGTCAACACCTCGAATAAGAGAATTATTAAAAAAATCAAACTCTTTTAAAGAGATGACATTTTGCTTTTTGAGAAAATCAAGGACCATACCTGCGCTACTTAAATCTCCGACGTAGTCTACTTGATGATGATCAAAGCGTTTGAGGTTCGGATCATAAATGCCTCCAACATCACAGACGTATTCGCACGAAGCTAAGAGTTTATTCGAACGCGTGCGATAAATCTTATCGTGATCGATGAGATTAAAATATTCCAAGAGGGCACAGGCGGTCACTTCATCGGCATGAAAAGTTCCGTCATGAGTCCCAAAAGAGCGCAATATGACATCTGACATAAAAATTGGATACGTTAATTAATGCATAATTATCAACAATTTCGATTTTCGAGCAATTTAGTTTTTTTTGGCGTACTTCCTATATTCGCCAATCAATTGTTTTGCTTGAAATCGCGGGTACTCAGAAAGTTCTTGTTTCAGGTATTTTTTTGACCAATATAGACCATTATATGAAGGAACTATCCGTAAATTGTCATAGATAGAATCAAATGCTTTTGCAATTTCATCATCCATCCCTAAAAATCGGACCGGAATGTCAAATGACAAATAGTCATTATACGAAAAATCAAATGATTTTGACGGAACCCAATTTCCATTTTCGTCAATTGTCGAAAAATCTGATTCTTTTCCCATGTGTAAAAACGTAATTTTCGGCAATTTCATTTGAAAATGACTAAAATATTTATTTAACATTGCAACAAAGCACGTGATACTCGTTCCCGTAGAATTATCGATAATGAAGATCTCTTTTTGAGTTTTAGGGCAAAGCCCTTGTTTTTTTAAAAGTTTGAAGAATCTCATTTCGCCTTTCTTTGTAACTATATCCAGGTACGCAGTTGACCAAAGGTTCTTATATTTAGGTTTTTTTGTAAGATTAGGTCTTCCTGAAAATGGAATGTTTATTACCTGCGTCCCTAAAGATCTTTTTCCTTCGAGAACTTTGAGCATTTCTCCGATATAGGCAGGAGTTTGTCCTAAAATGACGACAACATTTGCTTTTGCATGTTCATGTGCAATTTTTGCTATTTTCAACGTTTCTTCTTTTATGGACTCTTTTTGAAAATACTCAATTTCAGATGTTCGATGATTGTCAATATTGAGCCGAATGCGTTCGAAAAAGATTTGATCGATGAGATCATCTGTAAGTTGAAACTGAAGACTATTTTGCAGTATTGGCTTGAGAATTATCCGAGCGTCATTTCGATCAAATCGATAGAGAAAGTGATCTTTATCTTCAGGATGCGGATCGCCATTTGTATGCTGTTCAAGGAATTCCTTTAGAGGAAGAATCCATTCTCGATGCACTTGCCATAATTGTTTTCCCATTGAATCTGAAGGAAGATTTGGTAAACTCTGAGTTTGAAGGTTGTATAAAAGAGAAGATTTTCTTTTTTGGGATATAAAGCTATCTTTTAGAAGTTTTCTTGCTTTTTTGTCGGAAAGTATTATGCCGTTTTTTTTCCATTGCCGGAACTGGTACTCTGCGATGTCCCAGTTAAAGAGTTTTTGTGCCCCATTATATAAAAACACCTTACAAGGAACATATTTACTTTGAGATACTGTGAGGACAGATTCTAGATTTTCCCGTTTGTCATCGATAAAAATAATTGCCTTAGGATGATTTTGTAGCACTTGAAAAAGGCACTGGCCTTTTGGTTGATTGTTACAAAAGAGTATTCCACTAGATTTTGAAAAAGAATCATCAAAATAAAGTCCCTTTTTTTTAAGAAAAAAAGATAAACTATCTTCATCGCACATGCGTGACGTTATAGCAGAAATCTTAGCCTCTTTTTTTCTTATCGAAGAAAAGATTCGTTCAATTGTTGGGTCGATGAGTTGATATTGCATTGGAAAACGCAATTTTTGAAGAGAACTCGCTAAAGTTTCATCAAATTTCATTTTGTGCTTTAAAAATTCATCTTCCCAAAGCCATGAGGCATGAGGCCCGATGAGTACATCGTCAATGTCAAATAAAACGAGCGTTTCTTTTTCAACATGTGGTAGAACATCGGACAATTGAGAAAGTGTCTTGAATTCTGATAATGCTGCGAGTTTGGCAGTAAGGAAAAAACACAATAAGAAGAGAATTTTCATAATGTAGTCTATTTTTTTCGAATTTCGCATATAGTATTTCCTTTTGAGAGGATTTTCCACAATGAACAACGACATATTTCGTTATGTTACTTTGCTATTATCTGCAGAATGCGGTATTGGCGGGGTATTAAAATCCTTAGGTGTCCCATTCGTAGGGCAAATTCTCTCTTTACATCAACTGTTTATTCTTTGTCGAGCAAGGCGCTGTTGCGAGGGGCGTTTTTTGGGAATTAAAATATCGAGTTCTGTTGCCATTTTCAAGGCATCGATTAGCCAGGGAAAAAAAATCACTCCTTTTATTGCTCTTTGCATGCAAGGTCTTTTGTTTGACCTTGGATGTGGATCTTTTTTGGGTGCGTTCTTGCTTTCACTATGGGCATTTATTCAGCCTCTTGCCATGTATTATGTTTTATTCGGAAAAACTCTTTTTTTATCTCTTAAAGAACAGATCAATGCCTTTGGCATAACAGATGCGATGGTCTATTATGTTCTGTGCGGTATTGTGAGTTTGAAGATACTTGTAGCTTGGTTTATTGTGTGTTTTGAGACGAAAATTTCAGATGCGCAACTTGCACAATATGGAAAGAACGTGTTTTTAAAACAACATGCCTCTATTTCTTTTCAAGAGAGAATGAAATGTGCGTTTTGCGATCTTTTCAAATGGCCATATCTTTTAGGACTTGCTATTGTGTTTTTTTCAGATGTTTCTTGGGTCTATATAATTACAACCGTAACGTGTAGTTTTTGCTTTTTTCTTGCTATGCGCATCGTGCCAATAGAAAAAATCATGCGGTCGCTTTTTGGCAAAGAATTTCGACAGGCGAACCTACTTTCAGAGTCCCGCAATTTTCATGAACGAGATTCTGCCCAAACATAATTTTATTTTCGATTTTCCGAAATTTTGCAAGAGTCTCAAGTGGTTCTTTTCCGTTAATGCCTGTGTTTTGATCAATCGTCGTCACGATACACCGAGAACATGGTTTTGCAACGAGAAATGATATGGGGCCAATTTTGATCGAACGCCACGTATCTTCTGCAAAGGGTGGACAGTTTGAAACGACGAGATTTGGGCGAAACCGATTCATTGGTAGGGGATTTCCCATTCTTTGGCAAAGTGCCAAAAGCGATCCTTCAGAAATGAGCAAAAATGGAAAACCATCTGCAAAGCCAACTTCATCGTCCGGACTTTTTGCATACTGCTGATCTACTTGTCTTTTTGAGCTATCCGGGAAAAACACAAGACGAACGTTTTTTTTTACATGCTCTGAAAAAAATTGTGAAGCTTCATTTCCTTGATCTATTGCAGCGACTTCGCTTTTCCAAACAGTGACAGTTCTTATGGGACCATTGTTCGAAATGGGAATTTTTATTTCAGAACCTTTGGGTTCTCTAATATAAAGATGAGATTCATCAATCTTTACACTGATAAGTGCAAGGCTTGGAGTATCTCTTTGCGATATGAATCTTCCGGATTCGGAGACAAGCATCCAGCGTCTGTCCAGGTGTGGCCCCTTTTTTCCAATTTCGACACTTTGTAAAGAAATTCCACCACAGGATTTAATGGGATAAATGTAAATTTCAGAAAGAATTGGCATCATAATACTATTCCTTTTGGAAGGGTATACTCAAAAAAAGGAATAATTGCAAATCAACACGGTTCATTTTCAGAAATATACTTTTCAGTATCTTTTCCTCTTAACGAAAGTAATTCTATTAGTGTCGATTGTTGTTCTTCATTCATATTCTTCTGGAGGTGTTCGAAATTTCTAAAAGGGACAAACTCCTGGTTTTTTTCAATTGCTTCTTTCCATACTTTTAGACCGTCATCGGATAAAACCATGGGCACAGATCCAAGGCGTTTTGTTGAGGGCCTAAATGATCCATTTGCACGTTGCAAGATCCCTAATACCAAAGGAATAAATTTGGAGGTATCTTCCGGAATCATTCCCATGTAGAGGTGAAAAATATGTGAGCTCCAGCTTGCATCACAATGATAACGTCCTTCGCAACCTTTTTTTAAACTCTTTTCTACTACTTTTCGAATTCCAGCAGTCCCGCTTCCGGATTTGTTGCTCGTTATAAGCGATAAATATAAAGAAGGCCTTTCTTGATAGTCTTTTGAAGTATAATATCGCAAATCTACATGTCGAAGCTTTTCTTTATATTCTTCTTTATTCAAAGCGACAGCTTCTATATTATTTATTAATGGATTCATATTAAACGTTAATAAAATAAGTGCAAATTATATTATTGTTATTTTAAAAAATTTGAATAAAATTAATTCAATATACAATTTCGACTATTTTATTTCAAATTATAAAGATCGTGAATGCAACAATGATTTTTTAAATAAGATTGAAAAAATCATAGTGATTAAAAAAATATTTTTAAAAAGATGGGTTAATTTGATGCGTACCCCTGCTATCTCAGAACATGCCTCCAGAGAACATATTTTAATTGTTAAATAACCGTTTTTATTTATTTAGATTTAGTATACAGTAGTGGTTTAATTATTAAAATATTACATGTAATCCATGAACGTATTTGAAGACCAAGCAATTCATAATAATACTCAAACTTTCAATAGCTCTGCAATCCCATGCGTCTGTCGTACTTTACAAAAAGGGAAAATGTCACTTGAGCAATTTGAGAAAATTGTTTCTCATTATAGAGATATTGAAATATTTTCTCCTGGTTCTCCTAATAGGTGGGAAAAATTTTCCGAAACGGCAAATGCAATCGGAGATTACCTTGTAAACAATTTTTTTGGGAATTTAATCATTGAAAGTGAAGCTGAAAGTAAGACTATATTGATGCAAAAAATCATTGTCAATAAAGGGACTTATCAAGAAGCTAATAAATCATATAAGCTTATTTTATTAGTTAATAAGGAACACGTTATAACCGGTGCTGCGTTATTAAATTCGAAGAGTAACAAGAAAAACGCACCACTTAAAATTGTTGCCTTAAAAGTTCACAATATTTTCCAGAAACAATATATGGCAACTATAATGCTCGCTTGCGTTGTTAAAGTTGCTCAAGAAGAAGACCGGGCAGAAGTTGGTTTGCTTTCGAACGATGAGGGAAAGTCATCGTATCTTCGATTTGGTTTTATACCTTATTTTATAAAACCTTCTAAATGGAAAAAAAAGTCTCAAGACGCCCGTTTAGAATTGGCCCTTGAAAACTCGGCCTTACTGCTAAGACCCGATCGTCAAGAGACAAAAGTCGCTATGAACGAGCAATTATACCGCGCACTCATAGATTATCCCTATTCACAAAATGGAAAATGAAAAGCATAATCCATTGTAATCCAATACATATAATTAAATAATTATTTCACAATGATTTCCAAAATTAAAATTGATATAAATTCTGTATAATTTTTCATGCGTTTTCTTCAACAAATTATGCAGCACCTATCAATAATTTCTTCGGTAGTGGTATACAGAAAATAAGACTACAGAGCACAATGAAAGGACTTTAAGTGAGGAAGCTATGAATTCGAATTCTAATCATTACGATTTAACGACTCCGGATGGAAGAATCGTCGAGTTGCATAAAATTGACATAAAGACACTTACTTGCAAAGTCTACATAGAGCATATCCCAAAAAATTTCGTAGGGTTTGAAATAGAGCCTGAACTTGTTTTTTTCAACATAAAAAGTACGCTTGCACAAATTGGAATCAACGGAATTGGTACCCAATATGAACTTGATCGTTTAAAAGGCGTTGCTATGGTGACAGTGCGTCTTGAAGCAATTGGTCCGATTGCTCGAGAAATGCTTTCCTATCTTCAAATTGGTGCGTATATTGGCAAGCTCTTTGCTGCAGACTTACGACGGCGTGTACGCAATCCCGATTATCTTTCTCGTATGTTTGGGCGATCTGATAGAGAAGGAAGACCTTTACTTTTGTTAGGCGGGATGCAGGGGAGTGATTCGTTAATATTAGACAAAGTCGATGGAAGAACAATTGCGTATTTGTCACTCAAAAATGGAAGAATTGGATACGAGGGCTCTATTTTTGGATTTTTGCCGACGATGGGAAAGTCTTTGGTTGCAAAATTGCCATTGAGAACCATGCTTCACCTGCATCAAGAATGGAGACCGAATGCGCCGCGCAATATTGACGAAGATGAGATCTTACTTTTGAAAACAGCTCCCTTGCATGTAAGAACTGTTTTTGGCAGGGTTGTCGATGAGTTATTAGCGCCGGGTTATAAACATACGACTGCGTCAGTCCTACAGCCCGACACAGAAGAATCAGGCGATGTGTATGAACTATATGGACGATCAAAAAGAGAAGTAACAGATATTCCATTAGAATTTTATACGCTTCATCCCTATCGCGAGCACGTGTTTTTTTCCGATCGCGATCAGTTGCAGATGTGTCTTGATAGTAAGGAAATGATCTTTAAGGCATTTGAAACAGCACCGCTTCCTTTAGAAGAACGAGCAAGTGTATTCATTGTAAAAGGACATCAAATGGAGACATTAACTCCTGACGATTGGGTTGTGAAGATGCCGGTTTTTCACGAATTGCCAGGACTTGCCCATGGCATACGCCAAGCATCATTAATTTCTCGATTCATCGAACAGCAATCATCGTATCCCTTCTTAAAAGCAATTGACGATGGACAAATAACGAGCCAAGGTGTTCTGTTTACCAGATATTTCCCATCGCCAATTATGAAGCGCATGCTTTTATCTGAAGATGTTTCCAGATGTTTAAAGGGGATTTACTTTCAGTATCCATCATTTTCCACCGACGAATTTTTTTCTAATGAAGATCGAGCATTGTTGAATGATCTTCATAAATTTGCAATCCCAGTATTTTGGGTTGATAAAACGACCGATACAATACTTCAGTATTGTCAAAAGCCAAATCGCGAAACGGGCCTCTTTGTTCCTGTTAATGAGACAGACAAATACATGAAGTCCACGGTGTTCGGCGTGTATGGATCAAATCTTCTTTCTGGTCATTTTGATGAACATCTCAAAGGGGTGTTGAAAGGAATATTGGAGATGCAAAAAACACTCGATCACCCTCTTTTAAATAAAGATACACCTCTTGCACTCGTCACAGGTGGCGGTCCCGGAGCAATGGAAACAGGAAACCGCATTGCAAAAGAATTAGGAATTCTTTCTTGTGCAAACATAGCAGATTTCAGAACAGCACAGACCAGCGTTGTCAATGAACAAAAACAAAATCCATACATCGAAGCAAAGATGACCTATAGAAATAAGGAACTCGTAGAACGACAAGCAGAATTCAATCTCGACTTTCCCATATTTGTTACAGGAGGCATCGGAACGGATTTTGAATATTGTCTTGAAGAAGTTCGAAGAAAAGTCGGAAGTGTTGCAGCAACTCCTATTTTATTGTGTGGACCAGTAGAGGATTGGAAAGGTAAAATTACAGGGCGTTTTCAATGTAATTTGAAAAACGGGACAATAAAAGGTTCAGAATGGGTAAGCAATTGCTTTTACTGCATCCAGAAGGCCCAGCATGGCTTACGCGTCTATGAACTGTACTTTAAAAATGAGCTACCGATAGGAAAAGAGCATCCTATGCACGAGCTTGGTTTTGTCGATGTACAATCTACCTTTTTCTAGAATCCCCAACCTAAGCGAAATTCGAGGTAATCTGCGCGTTTTCTTGTGAACTGTCCTTCCTGGGAAAACCCATCGTGATAGGCAACCCAAGCGCGCACTTTCCTTCCAAGACCATACCGTTTTCCCCACTCATATCCTAAAGCCGCTGTGAAGTCCATTTTATAATCGTTGTCTTGCCAGTTTTCACAGTGAAATGCTAAGAATGGTTGACCAAACAACTGTTCGAAATCATGGCGCCACATGCGAACTTCCATGCCATATTCAAAATATAAAGGCTTCATGTGCATTTCTGAATCGCTGTGGACAACAGAGCCAATTCCACCGTAAAATCTAATGTTTTTTGTAAGCTGATAGTCTGTAAATAAGTCGAGTGCTTCAAAACTTTTGTTTTTTCTTTTGTGTCTCAATTCAGGGCGTACTTTGATGATTTCTTCATCGCCTAAGTGAGAAGAGATGTGATAGAGTCTTACGCGATGTGCCCATTTTCCAACAGCATACGTCAAAGGAATGCCAACGTAGTAATCTGCATTGACAAGAGGGGATGAATAATAATCTTGGTTGAATACAGCAAATACGGCACCTTCTACTTCCAGCTGAAGGTCGCCATGCCATTTCCATATATTTGTCCAGCGATAGAAAGGAAATTGATCGCCAAAAACGACAGGAGTTGAGACTTGGCCTGTCACTTCATCCCGAAAACGAATCCCTCCTGAAAACATAACCTGGTGAGGGTTTGCAATTTGTGTCGGAAATAATACCGTCGATTGGGGAAACCATACTCCTTGAGATGGCCTTTCTTCGTACTTTTTAGCAATTGTCTTTGTTGGGACTTCTTCTTGTGCAAGGACATCGGTATTTTGTGGGACCATTGATGAGCCGGCACAAAACTTTCTTGCGTACTCAGTAATTTCTTGAGCTTCTTTATTGTCTTTTGGAAGTTGGGTAAGTTTTACTGTTCCATTTTCAACGCGAACATTCACATGTGCATCGGGATATCGAGAATCAAGCGATCCTTGGATATATGCCTGAAGGTACGCATCTTGCTGCATAAAAGTTTCCGATTCAGAAGGTCCCATTCGTATGCGAGCAACAGCAAAGTCTTCCGGTATTTCGACAAGGGCAATCTCATCGTCGTGATTTTTTTCTGTATATGCAAAACCAATAGCACTGAAAAAGGAAATTGTCGCAAGGAAGAAAAATTTTTTGGTCATATCGAAAGACTCCGTACTAATCAATCTTTAATTTGATATTTGATTGTCGTGAATAAGGCAAGAAATTAGTGAATTGCGATGTAAATCTTCACTTCGGGATTTGCATCTGGATCGAAATTTTCAGGATAAAGCTCAAAGTCTAAAGTGTACGATCGTTTTAGTTTTTCATTCCAAATCGTATTCCAGGTTTTTCCTATCGAATCGGGAAATTTTCCAGTGGCTGTAAATACAGCATAAGACGATGGTGCGATCTCAATACCTCTCAGTCCTTCAGGAATACTCTCGAGAGTTGACACTTCTTTCCCAAAGCAAAAAGTATACGGTTTTGTAAAATCTGCTTCGTAGTCTGTATAGACTGCAAGTACGTTCTTGTTGATTTGATTCTGAATTTTTTTTTCGATATGTTCGTGAAAAAATTTTTCTTTGAGTTCTGTAATGTCACGGATGCATTGCCAATTTTCATTCGTGGTTTTCACTGCAAGCCCAATGAAGTATTTTTTTGGAAGGTGTTCTATTGTATATGTCATTTAATTTTCCTTTGTAAGAATTGCGGCAAACGTTCCGCGATAGTTGCATGCAGTACCTATGGTACAAGATAAGCTGATCCGGGCTTTTCCTTTTGCTTTGAGAATTTTTAAAAAACGTTCCCACTCTGCTTTTTCTGGAGCATTGCATTCTGCCTGAAAATCAGAGTCGACAGGAAGATTATATGAGACGTCGCTTTTTGTAATGACAATCTGCGACTTTACATGCTCTTTTTTTAGCTTTACGTACAATAGACTCCAACAGGCAAGTGTTGCAACAGCATGCAAGCTGCCGCCAAAAACAGTTTTTTTGTGGTTAATATTGGCACAAAATGGAGCAGACAAAATTACTTTTTCACAATCTGCTCGTGCGACTGTAACTCCAATTGCACGAGATATGGGAATATGTTCATGAAGATATGCTTGTACTTCCTTCATCATTTTCGGACTGTAGTTTTGCGGCCCATTTCATAGAATGGAGTTATGTAAATCACAGTTTCTTCATAAGGATGTGCTTTTTTAATCGCATCGAGAACATGTTCGAGGACGTTTTTTGCACAGATCGTTTCAATGCGTTCTTCTATGACCTCTTCAAGGACACCTTCTTTTCCTATAAAAGGATTTGCGCCTTTCAATGGCATAAATCTTCCTATTCCTTTTACAGAAAAGCTGCAGTAGGAATAATCGCCCACAATGCCAGCACCAGCTTTTCCCATCGCATCTCGAACAATGTCTGCATGAGTTTCCGGAACTGTGGTCACAATTTGAACATACTCTGAAAATTCCATTTGAATATCCTCCTTGCAGAAGCCGTTTATATTAAATAACAAAAATAAACAGAAAAATATCGTTTTCATTTGTTAATTCCGACTTTTTTTTGAGCTATAATTTCGTAATGACCCCAATAAAAATATAGAACACCATCTTGTGAATATGCTGAGGGTCTTTTTTGAATGTAGCGATCTATCGCATCGTCAAAAAAAACTTTTCCTAATTGTTTCGGAAGATAATGAACGTGGGGAAATGTGCCCATGAACCAATTGACTGCTTCCTCCCTATTTACAAATGGATCTACGGAAGGCACTTCCTTTGCATGAAGAATATGAAAACCTGCATTTTCGAAATACCTGATATAGGATTCAAGATCTTCTCGTAGAAAAGTCGAATGAAAGTTTTTGAAATATGGTTTCCAGCGAACGTCTTGCATTGTTTCTAAAAGAGCATCTGTATATTCGACATTTTTAGGTGGTGGTGGAATTACTGCGATCACAAACCCATCGTCTTTTAATTGATCGTAAAATCCTTGAATTGCTGATTGTTTTTCTTGTACGACATGAAGACTGAAAAAAGAAGTTATTACGTCAAATGTCTGTTTGGGAAGTCTATTTGCGTCTCCTTCTACGAATGTAAGGTTTGGAAATTCAAAAACGTGATATTGCTTTTTTGCCCAATTAAGCATGGCATCTGACGGGTCTATGCCAATGACATTTCCTTTGCGCACAAGGTATGCCATCCATGCTGTATTTCTTCCGTCGCCACATCCTACGTCCAATATGCTCTCGTCGCCATTGAATTTAATTTGAGAAAGCAAATGCCAGGTAGATCGTCGTTGAAGTTCAGAATAGTGAACGTAATCAGAAATTTGATTTTCGTTCCAATGGGATCCTGATAAAAGAGAAAAGCTCGAAAGTATCAAAGAGAATGTAATTTTCTTTAACATATTATTCTTTTAGCTCGATCATAATCGCTTCAATGGGAGCATTGGTGTTATTGATACCATCGTGAAGTTCGAGATCTGGCTCTTGGTAAATTGCTTTGTTCGTTGGTAGTGTGATTTCAGAAGTCGATCCATCTTCTCCAAGGCGAGTTACAGTTCCGCCTTGTATGGCAATGAGAATCTCGGGATTCAGATCTCGATGTTGTCCAACGGAATCATGTGGCATAAGTTTCCATTTGTAGACACCTACTTTCGAATTTTCATATAAAAGCTCTTCTTCATAAGCATGTACCGACAAAGGAAATAGAGACACGAAGGCAAGGAAAATATATTTCATGGAAATGCCTTATTTTGATTTTGCATATTCTAATTGATCTATATCTAAATTACAAATGACGACTAAGTTTTTTGTTATTTTTTCAATATTCCATTCCCACCATGCAATATTCTCTAATCGCTGAATCGTGTTTTCATCAAAGCGCATCTTTACAACTTTTGCAGGATTTCCTGCGACGATGGAGTAAGAAGGAACATCTTTTGTTACGACAGCGCGTGTTGCAATTATGGCCCCATTTCCAATGGTGACACCTCCCATAATCAAACAATCGTACCCGAACCATACGTCATTGCCAACGATGATATCTCCTTTTAAGGGAAATTCAGATGGGTCAAAAGCTTTTTCCCACCCTTGTTGAAAAATTGGAAAAGGATATGTGCTTATTGCGTCGAGTTTGTGATTTCCTGTCATGATGAACCGAGTTTCTGCGGCAATTGCGCAAAATTTTCCAATAACGAGCTTTACCCTTTCAGGCATGTAGTTATAAAGAACGTTGAATTCTTCAAACTTTTCAGGTCCATATCTAGGGTCGTCATAATACGTATAATACCCAATGAAAATATTACGG
>JBDHQC010000127.1:0-4791 GCA_039806815.1 Parachlamydiales bacterium | reverse complement strand
CAATTTTTGGAATTTCTTCAATGTGTACATCTTTTGGATTGTACACTGTCACATCTTCATTCATTGAACTCGATTGATCGATGAGAAAGTAAACTGCAATGCCTTTTCTTGGGATCGTCTTGAGCTCTTGAGGAGAAGGTGCAAAAAAATAAAGGTGAGGAAAAAAAATGCGCTGTAAAAATGTACTTTCTTCTTTGAAAATTCCACAAAGTACAAAAAAGATGCATGCTCCATAAAAAAAATTCTTCAAAGATAAGAGTCTTATCCTAAAAGTTTTTCCTTTTGGTACATCTTCAACTGCCGAAAATAAAAAGGCAGGATCCTTTTTTTTTCTAAAGCGAATAAAGAGGACGCTTGCCAAAAAAAGTACTATAATTGCACATATTTTCAACATCATTCTCTCACGATTGATCTTAAGAAAAACAGAGAATTTTCTCTCTAGTGTCTTAAGTGCCTTTGTGGTGAAAACTTAATAGTTCAAGCAATCGCTCCAAATCGTCATCTCCATAAAAAGAAAGACAAAGAAGTCCTTCTTTCCCCCGAGATGTAATTTCTACTTTCGTTCCAAGCTTTTGTTCCAAGAGGTCTTTAATCTCAGAATAAAAGCATGCGCTTGGCTGTTTTTCCTCATCAATGCTCAATTTTAAAGTTTTTTGCACTGACAACGATTCATAAACTATTTTTTTAAATAAAGATAACTGTTTTTCTGCAGGTAAAGAAACTAAAAGCTTTGCATGCGCCATGCTTATACTTCCTTTTCTTACTGCTTGTTGAATTTCATTAGGGAGTGTCAAAAGGCGTAAATAGTTTGCGATAGTAGATCTTTTTTTACCGATGCATTTTGCAAGTTGCGCCTGTGTGTAATCAAATTCTTCAATGAGCTTGAATAGTCCCTCTGCAATCTCTATTGGATTTAAATCTACGCGCTGCAGATTTTCAATTAAGGTTGCTTTTGCCGAAGTGTCTAAAGATGCTTTCTTAATAAATGCCCGAACAGTAGTATGCCCAATTTTAGTCAATGCAGTAAGGCGTCTTTCTCCTGCAATGAGTTCATAAAGACCATCGGAAAGCTCTTTCACAACAGGAGGCTGTAATAGTCCTACTTCTTGAATGGAGTGTGCAAGTTCACAGATGGCCTGATCGTCAAAATTTTTTCTCGTTTGAAATTGCGCTCTTTTGATCTTATCTATAGAAATTTCTCGAATAAGAAACGCTTGATCAGACATTTTTGAAAACTCCCTTGTTGAATAAATTGTTTTTTTTTACTAGACTTATCGAAAACTACTGCACAATCATGACAAAACAAATACCCCTTAAAACAAACGAAAATCACTTCTTTGCACCCTTTGCACATGGTATCGCATGGGCATATGAAAATAAAGAAAAAGCCATAAGTTATGCTTTAACGTGTACGGTTGTCATCTTCTGTGTTTTGGCATTTGTATTTACAAAAACAAAAAATAATTCTCAAAAGCAACAAGATGCTCTAACACTTTGTCAAGATCTCGAACAAACCAACAATAAAGACTCTTTAGGCAAACTCCAAAGTGTCATTTCAGACGACGTACAACTACAAAAAGTGTATGACCCTGTTATTGCCCAATCACTACTTTACGATCAAAATGCAGAACTCGACCCTTGGGCAGAAAAGACTGTTATGACGTTAGAATCTTGTAAACTCCCTCTTTTTGCAAATTTTGCCGAAGTGAGTAGGCTTTCTGGAAAAAACATGTTCAAAGAGGCATTGAAATCCTCTTTAGAACTGAAAACACTTTTAAAAAAGCAAGAAAGCACGGAGAGATTCTTTGCATTGCGCGCATACAATCTTATTGAAACATCTGCATTATGTTTTCGTTGCCGAGAAAAAAAACTAATGGAAGAAAACATCGCAGAGTTAAAAATGATAGTAGACCACCCAATTTTGGAAAATAGTGAAAGCATGCAAAAAATCTTTCGACAGTTACATTGCGGCCCTTTATCCATGGTGGATTTTTTGCAAAAACAACTTACCGAACTCGAATAATTTTAGTTTGTTAAATTGTTAGTGTTGAGCGAAATATTCATTCATGGTAATAAAAAAATCGTGATCTTTTTAACTCGAATTTTGGAAATTTTAATAAACACTATTAAAGTGTACAAAATTTTGTGAGTAGCGCCTTAGCCCGGTAAGTGCTTTGAGCTTTGAACAAAAATCTTACTGATGGGATCAAAAAAAGCAAAAAAGGAGGTGAGCATTCGTTCGTTGCTTGCAAGAGAACCCATGAGAATAAACACGGAATATGGACCACCAATCCGATTGAGAACCATTAGTTGGAATTTATTCCAGCTCTACCCAAACTAAAGGTAGGACCATGAGTGCAAGTCAAATTCAACTTTTGCCTATGGGCGAATGTAGAGAGGACGAAACTGAGGTAGAAGCATATACTACAAGTAAAAATCCTCTTCATCGAAAAGACACCTCTTTCGGAAGTGGTACGCACAGTAAGACAGTACCCCTTTCGCAAGATGTTCTGTGGATAAAGGGATCGTTATCAATAACGTTTTAATCCACAATCGATCAATTTAGGACGGAAAGTAAAAATTTTATTTTCCGTCCTTTCTTTTTTTTAGTTGCAAGCAAAAAGCGCTAAAGTCAATAAAAGAGTTACATTTAATCGCTAAAAAATTATACTACTTGCCAAAACAAATAAGGGTAAAACGAAGAAGTATGTCAAAGTCGCTCATTATAGTCGAATCTCCTACAAAAATAAAGACTCTTCAGAAACTACTTGGAGCAAAGTACGTTTTTGAGTCTTCTTATGGCCACATCAGGGATCTTCCTGAAAAGGAATTCGGCATTGAGATCGAAAACGATTTTGAACCGGACTATATCACACTTCCCTCAAAAAAAGAAGTCATCTCGAAATTAAAAAAGGCAGCAAAAGAATGCGATACAGTCTATCTCTCCCCTGACCCTGATAGAGAAGGAGAAGCGATTGCCTGGCATATTGCTGCAATTTTACCACCGAAAACGAATATTAAAAGAGTTTCTTTCAACGCGATTACAAAAGATGCCGTGATGGAAGCTTTAAAATCTCCTCGTGAAATCGACATGTCTTTAGTGAATGCGCAACAAGCAAGAAGATTGTTAGACAGACTCGTTGGCTATACCATTTCTCCCTTATTAAATAAGCGACTTCGCCGGGGAAGAAGTAAAGGCGTTTCTGCTGGAAGAGTTCAATCTGTTGCATTAAAACTCGTCGTCGATAGAGAGCGGCAAATTGAAGCTTTTATCCCACGAGAATATTGGACGATTTATGCACATTTGAAAAAAAACGAAGCTGATAAGCCTTTTGTATCTACGCTCTTTTCTATTGGCGGCATCCGCATTGAAAAAGAACCTATCGAAAATAAAATCGAAGGAAAAGACTTTGTCCTTATTCCGGACGAAAAGACGAGTAAAAAGATCGTCGAAGAATTGAAAACGCAACCCTTTGCAATTTCTCGCGTTGATAGAAAAGAAAAGAAAAGAAATCCGGAAGCTCCCTTTATTACTTCTACATTGCAACAAGAAGCAAGCAGACATTTTCGCTATTCTCCTTCAAAGACGATGGAAATTGCCCAAAGCCTTTACGAAGGCGTAGACCTCGGACAAGAAGGATCAGAAGGTCTTATCACGTATATGAGAACAGACTCTGTTCGCGTTTCAAATGAAGCAATAGAACAAGCGCGAGAATATATCGGCAAATCGTTTTCAGAAGAGTATTTACCAGCAACTCCTCGTAGTTTTACTGTCAAAAAAAGCGCACAAGATGCACATGAAGCAATTAGACCCACAAATGTATTTCACCATCCGGATGCAATTTCTCAATTTCTTTCAAGAGAACAGTACAACCTATATTCTCTTATCTGGAAACGGTTTGTGGCATCGCAAATGAATCCTGCTATCTATGACACTGTATCTATCGATATTCAGGCAGGACCAAAATATCTTTTTCGAGCAACGGGATCCTTATTAAAATTCCCCGGCTTTTTAGCACTTTATGAAGAAAAAAAAGATGAAGAAGAAGAATCCGATGAGCTAAAACTTCTTCCCGATTTAGCAGAAGGGCTTTCTTTGTTACTCGATTCGCTCAAAGACGAACAATCCTTTACAAGACCTCCGCCTCGTTATACAGAGGCAACACTTGTAAAAGAACTCGAAAAATCAGGGATTGGAAGACCATCTACGTACGCAACGATTATGAAAAAAATCCAAGGCCGCGATTACACAGTCAAAGAACAGGGAAGGCTGAAGCCGACAGACCTCGGACGTCTCATCATTGAGATCATGGAAGCAAATTTCAAAGAGATCGTAAACATTGGATTTACTGCAAACCTCGAAGATAGTCTTGAAGAAGTAGCAGAAAACAAGAAAGAATGGAAATCTCTTCTCAAGGATTTTTGGAACGAGTTTGCACCAACCTTAAAGGAAGCAGAAGAAAAACCTCTCATCCCGAAAACGACGACGAATATCCCTTGTCCAAAATGTGGCGGAAAACTCCAAAAAATCTGGTCAAAATCGCATTATTTCTTAGGCTGCGAAAAGTATCCCGATTGCGATTATACGATTTCCATGCAAGAGCTTGAATTCGACAAATCAAAGTATGCCGAAGACTTTGACTATGAGCAAAAATGCCCTCTTTGTTCCGAGCCGATGAAACTTCGATTCGGCAAATTCGGACCTTTTTTGGGATGCCAAAACTATCCGAACTGCAAAGGGATTGTCAATATCCCACAAAAAGGAGAGTCAGTAGAGCAAGAGCAAGTTTC
>JBDHQC010000126.1:0-4795 GCA_039806815.1 Parachlamydiales bacterium | reverse complement strand
AACGGGCTTTTCAACTTTAAAAATGCAGCGCCCTTTATTGCAAAAAAGCTGAAAATGTCAAGAGCAAGCGTATACAACTATATTAAGCAGATAACATGACAAAAATTGGCCAGGATGGAAAAAAGCGTTGTTTTGGAGCAGGAGATGGAAAAGAATTCTACACAGAATATCACGATAAGGAATGGGGGATTCCCGTTCATGATGATCGTCATCTGTTTGAAATGTTGATTCTCGAAGGTGCACAAGCTGGCCTTAGTTGGGAAACAATCTTGAAAAGGCGAAAGGCATATCGAAAAGTATTCCATGGCTTTGATCCAAAAAAAGTCGCAACAATGACAGATTCTGAACTTGAATCGATACTTCAAAATCCCGAGATCATTCGCAATCGATTAAAGGTTTATGCAACACGTCAAAATGCAAAAGCATTCTTGGAAATTCAAAAGGAATTTGGGACTTTTGATCGCTACGTTTGGAACTTTGTCAATGGAAGACCTATCATCAATGGCTGGAAAAATTTTAAAGATGTTCCTGCCACCACTCAGGAAAGTGACGCTCTTTCAAAGGATCTAAAAAAGCGCGGTATGACATTCGTTGGTTCAACGATCATCTATGCCTTTATGCAGGCAGTAGGCCTTGTAAATGATCATGCAATTGACTGTTGGTGTTACGGAAAATAAAAAATTATTATTACGTTATTTGTCATTTTATTTACTTTTATTTAAAAAATTTATTGATATGATTTAAATTTATAATAAGATAATTTTGATGACAACTATTGTTACATCAACGGATTCTCAAGTTTTGTTGCAAGAGGTAAATAAAGAGAAGGAAGAATCAACTCATAATCCATTCCTTCAACAGTGTATTTTTATACTAATTTAACTGCGGTGTACCCGCTCATGCTCGAAGCGATGATCTATAGAGGTTTATCTATTAGAACCGTGTCAATCACACAACATGCTTGCCTATATCGAGAGTGTAAACTAGTCAATTCTAATTTACCTTCCGTATCACCATGGCCTATAAAGTCAAATGCTACTGTTCCTATCTCATGATTTGCCAATTCTTTTCGAAAGGGATCGAAAAGCTTTCTCGTTGATGTTTCAGCTCCTTGTAAACAAATGACAGATGTCATTGTATCCTTCGATAGAATATCGCCTTTGATTTGATATTGTTCAAACTCGATTGAAAAAAGCTTTTCTTCTTGCGTAAATAAAACCAGTGTGAAAAAAAGAGTTGATATATAAATGTCATTAAAAATACAAGCAAGTTATAACAAAAAAGAGGAGTTCTTTTATGAAAATGTGTGCAAAGCATGGAAATCATTTAGGGATTTTCTTGGCATTAGTCTACATCATCAGTTTTATTTGGTATTGGATTCATCCTGCCCAACAGCAACTGAATATGCAACTTCTTCAAATGATATTCTTTGGGTTCCAAGATATGGGTATAGGAAGCTTTATAGCAGGCCTTATCCAAAGCTATATCTGGGGGTATATCCTTTCCTTTTTATACTGCTTGGCTGCTTGTTGCTGTGGATGCTGCAAGAAAGATTAACATCATGTTTTGGCCCTCTAAAGAGGGCCTTTTCTCAATTTCTTAAAAGTCCATCTTCAGCCTTACGCCTTGTGTCTGCATAATGCAGTACTTTTTTGATAAATGGATCCTCATCTGGTTGTTCAACAGAACGACTTACGTGAACTGCAGCGTGAGAAAATGATACTCCTCCTGAGCCAAGATGCGTTGTACACCGCGCATTTATGACCTTTTGCCCATTCATGTAGAGGCTGCCAAGAGTAGGAAAACCATCATAGGCACAAGCTCTTCTTCCAACCCAACGTTGCAAAATGCCTTTTTCTTCAAGTGATTGTAGCTCCAAAAAGGTAAGTTCTTTTCCTTTTGTATCGGAACCTAGTGCAAGTGAAACAAATTCTGGAAGGACATCATTAATCATGTTTAACTGGACGAGGTTTCTATTCGTTGCAAAAGCTTCATCTTTTCGTGGCATTTTATCTCCATAGAATGCTTTCGTTCCTGCAACACCAATATAAATTTTATCATCTTTTAACCGAGCTTGCCACGCAAGAACGATTCCTTCCTTATGCACTTCCATACAATGACTAAAATGTTGGTACTGTTTTCTTTGTTCGTGTGAGAGCGGAATGTTGAGCTTTATTAATGGTCCTGCAAATCCAGCATAGGCAGGTTCAGTAAAACCAAACTTTTTTAAGCTTCCAATTGCTTCTCCAGGACAAAATACGAACGTTGAATCTCGATCGATTATTATAGTTCCATCGCTAAATTTTAAGCCAACGATTCGTGCGATCTTAGGGTTTTTATCAAACTCAACTCCTATTACTTCTTTATTAAATCTCAGGCGGAAATAATCTTTGGTCTTTCCTGATTTATTTTGAAACGAGCCCATTTTCTTTTTGAGATATTCGTAAAACTTTGGCAAGAATACTCCAGTATCAATACATCCACCAGGTCGCCATAGAGCAACGCAATCATCTTTCCATGTGCGCACTATCGAAGGTGTAGATCGATCATTGCAAAAATCTGAAAGCGAAGGATCAATTTCAACTACTTCGTCAGGAGACAAAATCTTGCAGTTTTTATATCCAAATTTTTCATAAGTCTCTTTCATGGCGACAGCACGCTTATATGCATTTGGGATCCCATAAATCAGATCGATTCGATACCCGTCATGGAGCGTTTTTTCTTGGGTTATTTCGCGGCAAGGATTGAAGTTTGATTCTACTAAAATATTTTTAAGCTCGTCATCTGCATCATCGTACATCTTCTGCCAGAAATTCATGCTCATTTTTCCAAGATTCAATAGAGTTTCGGTTCGATCCTCGTGGTTTAAATCTTGACCATAAATTGCGACTTGTTCTTTAAAGCGCATTGCAGATTCTGAATCGTTAACACCTTGTACATCATCAACGCGAATGCCTCCTGGTTCACTAAACAAGAGGCCCAATTTTTGCACCATTTCAGATCCGCGGGGGACGACAGAAAGTATTTCATCGATAGTAAGGCTTGGAGCAATGTTGAAGGCAGTGTTTGTTTGAGAATTTGCTAATAACGGACTTTTTTCATATACTGTTATCCGAACATTTTCTCCACGCTTTTGAGCATCCTGGTATGCATAGTATGATTCTAAAGCCCCGACAATCCCACTTCCTACGATGGTGATTTTTTCAGAGGTAGTTGAAAAAAGAAAGTTTACGCTCCATAGAGTCAGAAGGGTAATGTAAAAAATATTTTTCATCAGTGTTCCTATAATATGAGTAGGTAATGTGATGCATAGTAATCACAAAAAACAATTTTTAACTATACTTTTGATTGTTTTTATAGGGTTTCTTGGCATTTCCATGCCGTACCTCATTTTTCCGGCGCTTTTTCTCAATCCAGCCTACTCCATATTTTCTTCCGATACAAGTACCACAAGTCATGCCATTTTACTTGGAATTACTTTGGCAGCATATCCATTGGGTCAGTTTTTTGGATCGCCCATTCTCGGTGCACTATCAGATGAATATGGACGAAAACGGCTTCTTTCTTTAAGCCTTGTGGGAGCAGCTTTATGCTACCTTATGACCGGGATTGCACTTGAATGGAAACAGATCCTTCTTGTCATAGTGAGTCGATTTGGGGCAGGCCTTATGGAAGGAAATATTGCAATTGCTCGAGCGATGGCACAAGATCTAAAAACTCTTTCTAAACACGATACGTTCGGAAAAATCAATGCCGCAGCATCAACTGCATACCTTATCGGTCCTCTTTTGGGAGGACTTTTGGCAGACAACAAGATTTTTGTAGGTGTAACCATATCAACGCCATTTTATATCGTAAGCATTCTCTTTTTTGGTCTTTCCCTATTAGCTATCAGAACTCTTCAGAGTAAAAATGCCACCGTTGCAGCTTCAAAAAGAAAAAGTATTGTATCTCATTTTAACCTTGTAAAGAAACTTTCTATTCATTTTCGCAATAAAACTTTGCGATTTCTCCTGATTATTTCTACGTTTTTTACCTTGGCAATAGACATCTTCTACGAATTTGGACCAGTATACCTGACAGACAAATGGATGTTGGGGCCTATTCAGCTCATAGCGTACAACTCAGCTCTTTGCATTGCAGGAACTATTGGCAATGCCTGGTTTGCATCATTTTTTTCAAAACGTTATTCAAGTCAGCTTGGGATTATCGGTGCAATCGGTGCTTTTTCATTCATTTTGTTCGGAATAGTTTTGATAGATCATACCTTTTCGATGCTTGTTCTCTTTTCTTTGAGTGGACTTGCAATAGGACTTGGCGTAACTCTTCTCACGGTCAAAATCTCGGATTCTTCTTCTGATTCTGTTCAAGGAGAAGTGATGGGCGTCCAAGTCTCGTTACGAGTTCTTGGCGATGCTCTAATATGTCTTTTAGGAGGATTCCTTTTACTTTTTTCTTCCAAGCTTATTTTAGTCTTTGCAGCAGTAATTTCACTTGTGACTATGATATATTATCAAATAAAAAATATATAATTTCCTTTCATTACAAAATTAAAACTATTTATAAATAAGAAATTATTATATAATATAATTTTTTCTATTTAATAATATTAATTTTTATGTTTTTTTCTAAATATCCTGAGGAAAAATTTTTTAGACATTTTGAACAAGAGTATAAGTTATTTCAATCTATATCTTGTAAAGAAAAAGAAACTAAAGACATTGATCCAATTAAACGTTTAAAGCGACTTTCTTATTTAATAGATAATTTTCCTTATGCAAATATTGAGACATAC
>JBDHQC010000125.1:0-4884 GCA_039806815.1 Parachlamydiales bacterium | reverse complement strand
TGTGTATATTGGGATGGGATAGCCTTTTCGCAACTATGAAGACGTCGTTAGATCGATTAACATCTTTTCCGATCCCGAGCTTTTTGGCCTTTCTCAACGAAGGATTACGGTATCGACAGTTGGTGTTGTCGAAGGGATAGAACGTTTTGCAAACGAAGGCTTAAAGGTAAATCTCGTCTTATCGCTCCATGCTCCAAATCAAAGAATTCGCCAAAAAATCATACCCTATGCAAGGCAATATCCGATCGATCTCATACTTTCTGCTATGAAAATGTATGCTGAAAAATCAAAACGAGATATCACATTTGAATACACTCTTCTTTCCAGAATAAATGATGGAGAAGAGCATGCACGAGAGTTGGCACATCTATTGAAAGGAATTCAATGTACTGTCAATCTCATTCCCTACAATCCAGTTCCCGGTATAAAACTTTCAAGGCCCCAAACTTCTACAATAAAGACATTTTGGAAGATTCTCGAAGAGCATAATATAGTTACGACTTGTCGATATACCAAAGGAGATGATATTAAAGCTGCATGCGGACAGTTAGCTCTACAGGTCGTCGCATCATAAGCGAGAATATCATGGTGTTTGACAAGGAGTCATTGAAGACTTTTCCCGAATTTCCCGGTGTCTATTTGATGAAGGATGAAAAGGGGGAAGTCCTCTATGTTGGGAAAGCAAAAAATCTCAAAAATCGTCTTAAGCAATACTTTACCGGTTCGCAAGACGAAAGGCTTCAGATCCCATATCTTCTTTTGCATCTTCATACTATTGAAACGATCGTCGTTCATTCGGAAAAAGAGGCGCTACTTCTAGAAAATAAGCTGATTAAGCACTATAAACCCCAATACAACCTTCTTTCAAAAGACGATAAAAGTCAGCTCAATATAAGCATTACGACAAAACATCCCTATCCCAAGATAGAGCTCGTCAGAACAAAAGATGCCACAAAAAAGGACGTAACGTATATTGGGCCTTTTGCTAGAGCTTATGATGCAAGGCAGATGTTTGATTTGACATCACGCCTATTTTTATTGAGGCAGTGCTCTGACGAAGAATTTGCTCGACGAATACGACCGTGCATGCTGTATCAGATTAAAAAGTGCACAGCTCCCTGTACGCAAAAAATTACAAAAGACGAATACCAGCAAAACGTTCAAAAGGCCATTCGGTTTTTAAATGGAAATGCCCAAGAAGTTATTCGGCTTCTAAAGGAAAAAATTGAAAAAGCATCAGATGCGCTTGATTTTGAACGAGCAGGGTACTATCACAAAAGCCTCATCGAAGTGAACGAACTAAAAGCGCTTAAAAAAACGTCTCTTCATCTTCAAGGTAACATTGATGCTTGGGGCTATTATAGAGAGGGAGAAGATGTTGTCATAACAAAACTCATCTTTCGAAACAAAGCAATTATTGCATCTCAACACTTTGATTATGAATATTGCTTTGAAGATACAGATTCTCTATTAAAAACCTTTCTCTTAAGTCATTATTTACAAGGAATCGACATCCCTGATGAAATTCTCCTTCCAAGCGCTGCTATAAGAACAACTGTTTTACAAGAAATTCTCAACGAAAAGTCAAAAAAGAAAACGGGCTTTATAGTTCCTCAAAAAAAAGAAAAAAGAAGACTTATAGAACTTTGCAAAACAAATGCAGAAAATTTTTTCAGGCAACATAAAAGCCGCCAGGACTTACTTCAAAAGGCGCTTTTAGAAATACAGGATGTTTTCGGAATAAATAAATTTCCTGAAAGAATTGAGTGCTTTGATAATTCTCATCTTTCCGGTCACGATTTAGTTTCGTGCATGGTAACATTTGTCAATGGCGAAAAATATAAAAATGGGTATCGGAAATATACGATCAAAACAGTCACATCACCGGATGATTATGCCATGATGAAAGAGGTACTTCACCGTCGGTATTCGAAAGTAAAGGTTGGAGAAGAACTTGCAGACCTCATTCTCATCGATGGTGGAAAAGGGCACCTTCAAGCTGCGCAAAAAGTCTTGTCAGAACTTGGTATCCTCAATTGTACATTGTGTGCCATTACAAAAGAACAAGGGCGACACGACAGAGGAATGACCAAAGAGCGCTTTTTTTTACTCAATCGGACAGAACCCATTGTATTTGATCCTCATTCAAAAGCATTGCACCTTTTACAAAAAATTCGCGATGAGGCTCATCGATTTGCTATAACATTTCAGCGAGCACGACGTACGAAAAGCACCATCAAATCCGCACTTGACGTCGTTCCTGGAATTGGTCCTGTTAAGAAAAAAAGACTTCTCAAAGCATTTGGTAGCGTCAAAGGAATACTTAATGCAACAAAAGAAGAAATTCAGGGCAAATGTTCTCTTTCAGAAAAAGACGTGAATTCTTTGTTTGAGTTTTTGAGTATTTAAATATATTTTTTAAAAATCATGAAAAAACTATGCTTTTTTTTTGTAAAAGCAAGGAGTTTTTTTATGGAAGCGACCTCTAAAGTAGATTCTACATCTCCTCGTTCTCAGATAAATTCTGATCTACCCACAATCGAAGAGAAGGGTGAAGAAGTTGATGGTCAAGACACGAAATTGTCGAGAATTTTTAATTCACTTCGCATTCGTTTTCCACGATTAAATTTAGAGGACTCAACTTCAGAAAGTTTACAACTCCCAGATGAATGCACGTATTGTTCTCTAATGAAATTATCTCCACGTCTTTCAGTTCAGGGTGATTACTCGGATAGTATGTTAAATAAGATAATTAATATACAAAAGATGGTCTTGAAACCTCATTCTTCAGAATTACAACGTTCTCACCGTACAAAAATTGAAAAAGAAAAGGACAAGGAAAAAGAAAAGGAGAAGGAAAAAGAAAAGGAGGAGGCTGAAGTTGTCCCTTGGCAAAATATACAGCTTACGGGGGTATTTATAAAATTTTTAAAAACTCAAGATTATATCAAACAAATATCACTCATGAATGAAGAAACGCGACAAAGTCTTCACGCAAAAATTGATCAATATAAAAATATATTCATTGGTATTTTTAACGCCATTTATCATCTAAATATATCCGAAACTACATCTGCACAAGAAGCATTTACGAAGATGAAATCTCATTTAAAAAGTAAAAAATCGATGAGTACTCAAGATAATGAAAAATATCAAAAAATAGAAAAGCTACTTAAAGTGGAGAGGGCATATCAGAAAGTGAAGCGCAAACATGAATTCCAAAGAGATGCAGAACTCATGGCGCTTATTTTTGAGGGAAACGATGCTGATCGAAACATACTTGCGTTATCATCCGATAGTATAATAGACATAAATAAACTTCTTTTGATTTTAGATTACTGTTTGAAGAACTATTCCCTTTGTTTAACGCATCTTTCAAACTGTATATTTTTTTTAAATCGACTTGCAATTTTCAATCGAGACACGACCTTTTTTACTCAAGAAATTAAAGAGCTCATTGAACAAATTTTGCTAAATATTTCCAATCAATCAATATCTCAAGATAAAATGATAAGTCATTCTTTTTCACAACTAAAGTTGTTATATCATTTGCAAAATACTCCTCGAGAGGAAAATGTTTTAGAAAATAAAATCCAAAATACTCCTCGAAATGAAAACGTTTTAGAATTTGAAGGTGCAAAGAGATACGTCCTTGATTTTGTCCAGCGCATTACTGTATCACCTAAAAATCGCAAAAACTCTGTAAAAGAGTTGAGTCGTTCTCTATTGCAACTTCAAGGCTCTATATATTGTGCATTAAATCCTCATGATTTGATACGAAGACCGCAAACGGGAGTTCATCTTGCTAGAAAGGACTTAATAGTTAAATTTTTCAACTCAATTGCATTAAACTTGGTAGTAGCATCGATCCTCAATGAAGAAAGTCAACAAGGTCGAGGGCAGCTCATCCAATTTTATTATTTAACGATACAAAAAAGCATGTCTTATGGAGATATTCCTTCTGCATGGGCGCTTTTATCCGGCTTAGATCACCAATCAGTTAGTCGATTAAAAAAAAGCTTCGAGATAGCCCTAAGTGATGAAAATATACAAAAGGTCAAACAAAAAGTAGATGAGTTGTTCTCTCCCTTGCATAACTTTCCAAATCTTCGGCTTTATATCGAAAAGAAAAGACAAAGCAAAAAACCATTGATTTGCCCTTATAATCTTTTTCGCAAAGACCTTACTGCTGTAGGTGAAAATAGTGCTATTATTCCCTATTGGATAAGGACAAGTTATAATTTTGAAAAACTTTTGCAAGTGCAAGAACTCATCTGCCAGTATCTCGAATTTCAGGATTGGAATAGAGCATTTTATGAAAAAAAATTTGGAAGTATCATAGAAGATAATCCCTTTACAATATATTTGATGGGCGATTTCCCAGAAGAAGACGAGGAAGCTTTATATGCGCATTCAAATGAACTTGAAAGTTTAAAGATGTAAAATCGATCAATGAATCATCTTTTTTTCATCGTTATCTGATGGCGATACATTCAAAGCGATGTCTGGACTAAAACCTAAAGCTTTTTCAAAATCTGCAGGGAGTTGTTCTTTTATAATCGAAATTTCGCTTTCGTCTCCCATACATACAATATTAATGACGTTTCCAGTAACAAAAGACCGTACACTATGGCTTGAGATGGGGAATTTTTTCTTCCAGAATTCTTGAACGATGCCATCGACGATTTTGTCACTTATAGAAATTTTTGCTTTTCCTTTGATAAACTCATAGTGGGAGGAGAAAAATTGAGGAATGCTCCAAAAGAGGACTCCGAGGCTAATGAGAACAATACTTAAGCCGCATAGAGATAAAATCCATCCTTGTGTCGTTATGAAATGAATCGCTGATTCTACAAGTCTTGGTAAAAATGGGCATATGGTAAT
>JBDHQC010000124.1:0-4937 GCA_039806815.1 Parachlamydiales bacterium | reverse complement strand
TATCTTGCTGCATGGAATACCTCTGTAAGACACATAGTTTATGTAAAATATCTTTTTTTTACAAGTAGTCTTTGAAAATAGCTATTTGTAAAATCTATTAAAAAGCTTCAACTGTATTCATAAAAACAAAAAACAATACCAAAAATAACAACTCAAATCAAGGATCTTTCTATACAGACTATACAGTTTGAAGAGTAGGAGCAATGGTGCCTGCAAAGTCGATACTTTGAACTGGTTCATCTTTTACGGGGGCCTCTTTTGCGACAAGCGACTGGAACTTCCGGCCGAGATACTTAAGAGAATACATCCAGACGACGACAATAGCTAAAAAAATGATTACAACATAGGGCATGCTCGCAGGGATCGATGCGCACCAAAGTAAAAGTGCTTGGTAAATAACGGATCCCCCGGATTTCCCAAGGCGGTTACAGACTCCATCGACTGCCGCTTTTGCCTTAATTTTTTCGTCAGTTGGAAGAGGAACGAAGGTCATCTCTTTTGTTGCATCGAATACAGTGTATTTGGCAGCTCTGCTACAGCAGTTTTGCAAAGTCCCAAAGAAGACGACGAGTTGCAAAGGAATAACTCCAAACATGCTTTGGATCATCTCAGTTTGGCCTTTGAGAAAGAAAAATCCAAAAAAGCCACACGTCGTCAAAAGCAAGACAAGAGGCGTGAGCATTGCTGTAAAAGTCCAGCCGAATTTTCGGATGCAATTTCCGGAAACAACCAAAGCAGAAAGGGTTGCAAGAATACCTATTATGGAAGTCACGTGATTCATATATACATTGTAATCTTTTGGATCCGGATAGAGTTCAAGGACTTCGTGTTTCCATAAAATTTCGCACAGATTGATGATGACATTGTACGAGATTACTATGAGAGCAAGACTCAGCATGTATTTGGAGGTCGAAAGTGATTTTAGATTTTCTCGCATGGAGAATTTTTTTCTTTCTTTTGGGGTGTTGTCTTGAATTTCTTCATTTCGGATAACTTTTACATTGAGCCATTTAAAAAATCCAATTGCAAGAAGTCCGCATCCTAAAACGATTAACAAAAGTATTGATAAAGATTGGCCCCAAGCATCTTGTCCGAGGGGAAAATTTGGATTGAAGGCTTTTTGGGAAATGAGAATGGAAATTTGGCCTGATAAAATTCCCGAAAGATTTGTCCCTATGCCGAAAAGGCCATAAAAGCGAGCAGCTTCAGAAATACTGGTAACCTGATTTGCAAAACCCCAAAAAAGGAGAAATACGATGATGTTCGACCAAAGTTCACTCATTACGTAAAAGCTCGTAAAGGACCAGTAACGGCACATGGCAACAAATCCTTTCCAGCCTATTGGGAGAATCGATTGAAGTGTATCGGCAAGGTCATGTGCGTGAAGAGATTCTCTGTTCGGATAGATAAAGAAGGTAAAGCAAAAATAATAGATAAGAAAGAGTGAAAACATGATGTAAAAGACATTTTCTTTTGAAAATCGGTTCGAAAGGCGTACATACAGATATGTCAGGAAAATCGAAGAAGGAAACATGACCCAGACTTTTACGAAAGGAATGACTTCTGCACCTGAATGTTTTTGCGTAATAATAAGTGTATCCTTCATGCAACGAAGAACGTTGTAGTCAAAATTTAAAAGGAAAAAGATGAAAAGCATTGGAACGAGCTTTTTCAGCTCAAAACGATGTACAGGCCAAAAAAACGCACGGAGTTTACTAAAATCACGAGGCGTGTTTGGTGCGGTCATGAATTCTCCTTAGTAAAATATCTTGATAATGCTTTTGAAATGATTAAACGCTTTTTTGAACCTTTAAGCCCGTTTCGAACATGATGGTTCTTTTTGCGTTGTATCATCGTTTCCGAGACCTCGCAGGATATGTGAAGGCTTTCAGAACAATGCTAGAAAGAGAATACTGAATTGAAAAACACGTATTATTTGATGGCGTGTGACAAAGATTACAAGAAAACTGATACTGGCAGCTCATTGTTCTCTCAATTGTTGAACAAACTGATAAAATTATGCCAAAATCAGATTATTCTTGCAATAGTAAGTTGAGATAAATTAGGTTTCTTTTTTAAGTTTTTGCTTTAAGAGCCTAAAAGCATCATCATTGCTTAAATACTTTGGCAATGCATACCATTGAAGATCTGCAATAAAAGGGGAAAAATTGCCCGTTTGGCTATCTGTTTTTGCATAGCGAATTGCAACACAAGGGATAGTATTTTTTTCCAAAAGAGAATGTACTTCGTAAACATTCATTGAAGAATCGTCGATGAAGACAATCTTGGTTGGTTGTTTTTGAATGGTTTGTAAAAAAGAAATAAGACTTTCGCCTTTTTTATTACTTTTGGAAAAGAGAATCCCTTTTTTATAAAATAAAGAATTTTCGCTCTTCTTTTTCCCAAAGGAGCTGAACGCAAGATGCACAGAGCGCAATTGTTTTTTCGTGTCGCAAAATTCTTGAACTTTGCGTTCTGTAATGGCAAGGACTAAAGTTCCTTTTTTCTTTGCTTGCAAAACAATGTCTTTTATTTCGTCTTCGACGAGATGGACTCGTAGGAAAGGTTGAAGAAAGTTCCAAAATTTTTCTTGAAGCTCTTCAGATTCTTTTTTTGTATACCCACTATTTTCTGCTTTGATCAGCATATAATCTTTCCAAGAGACAGATCCTAAATGCTGAGAGCTTTCTATGAGGGTATTATCTACATCGCAAACGAGAAGAGTATTTTCATCACAATGTTCTAATACAGTTGAAAAATTGTCAGTTTCGATAATTTGAGATGATAAAGAAATCGATGCGGAAAGAAATATTGTGTAAATAAATGTTTTTAAAATCATAATTACAACTTTATTAATTATAATGAAATTATAATTATATATAAGTTTTATTTATTTGTCAAAACTTCTATTCCGGGAAGAGTGCCTTTTTCTATATATTCTAGGGATGCTCCTCCTCCGGTAGAGAGGTGAGCAAAGTTATCCGAAAGTTTAGCCCCCTGAATCGCGGCTATGGAATCTCCTCCTCCGACGATTACGGTGGCAGTGTCTTTCAATGCACTCAATGCTTTGGCAAGCTGGATTGTGCCATTTGCAAAATTTGCAAACTCAAAGACGCCAAGTGGGCCGTTCCAGAAAATTGTTTTGCCATTTTGAAGAAGGTCAGTCCATGCCTCTATTGTTTGTTTTCCTACATCCATTCCCTGGAATCCTTTGGGTATTCCAACTGAACTTTGGACAACTTTGTATTTTGCATCGTTTGAAAAAGAATCTGCGATGACGATATCGATCGGAAGATAAAGAGAAACGCCTTTACTTTGAGCTTGGTTTATAATCGTACGTGCAGAGTCGATCATAGACTCTTCAAAAGGAGAATCACCAATGGAGATTCCAGAGGCTTTGAAAAAAGTAAACGCCATTGCCCCGCCGATAAATAGAGCATCGACTTTTTGAACAAGCGATTCCAATATGCCAATTTTGGTCGATATTTTCGCACCGCCTATTATGGCAAAAAATGGGCGTTTTGGATTTTGAAATGCATCTCCTAAAAACTGTATCTCTTTTTGCAAAAGAAATCCTGCAACTGCAAAGTTTGGAAAATGAGCAGCTATTGTCGCAACAGAAGAATGTGCTCTATGAGCTGATCCAAATGCATCATTTACAAAGATATCTCCAAAGGATGAAAGCTCTTTTGCAAACGTATTGTCGAGTTCTGGTTTTTCTTCTGCTTCGTAAAAACGCACATTTTCGAGTAAGAGAACATCTCCTGGCTTTAAGGCGTCGACCATTTTTTTTACATCTTGTCCAATGCAATCTTTTGCAACTTGTACAGGTCGTCTTAAAAGTTCAGACAGTCTTTTTCCACATGGAGCAAGAGAGAATTCTTCAGATCGTCCTTTTGGTCGACCAAGATGACTCATCAAGATGCATATTCCCTCGTGATTGAGGATATACTCGATCGTTGGAAGACTTGCCCGTATTCGCGTATCATCTGTGATCGTGCCTTTTTTATCGATGGGGACATTAAAATCGACGCGAACGAGGACGCGTTTATTTTTTACATCGATGTCTTGTAAAGATAATTTTTCGACCATATTGCCTCCATAGTTTCAAGGGCTTATGCGATACACATTCCAGTGAGTTTTGGTTTTTTCATAACAGAAGCGATCGTGAAGCCTTGCTTTTCTTCCTTGCCAGAATTCTATGTGAAAAGGTTTTAGTACAAATCCTCCCCAATAAGGTGGAAGGTCTATTTCTTTCCCTTTAAATTGATTTTCATATTTTTTAAATTCTTCTTCGAGAATTTTGCGACTTTCAATTTTAGCACCCTGTTTTGATGCCCATGCTGCAAGCTGACTATTTCTCGATCGCTTGTGGAAGTACGTAATCACCTCATCTTGAAAAAGAGGTTCGCATATTCCTTCAATGCAAACTTGTCGCTCTAATTCTCTCCAATAAAAATTGCAGGAAGCTTGTGGATTTTCTTTGATTTCTTTCCCTTTTCTACTTTCTAAGTTGGTAAAGAAATGAATGCCTATATCATCAATTTTTTTTGCAAGAACCATTCGAATGGAGGGGCTTCCTGAAAGAGAACAGGTTGATAAGGCCATTGCCGTTGGATCTTGAATGTTAGAATCGATTGCTTGTTGCACCCATTGTTTTAGTAAATCAAAAGGTGATGCCAAAAGATCACTTTCATTAAGGGTCCCAAATGAATAATCTTTTCGAACATCTGTTAAATCCATTACTGGTTTGCCATTCTTTCATTTTCATAAGATTTCGAAAGCATCGTATCGACTTTTGGAAAGACCATGGAGATGCGTTTTTTGTGGTTGGAATAGGATCTTCCTAAAATAAAACCGAGCCAGGATAAGAAGATGGAAAAGAGCTCCGGGAAGAACTTGATTCCTATCCATTCGCATCCAAAAAATCCAAAAGC
>JBDHQC010000123.1:0-4955 GCA_039806815.1 Parachlamydiales bacterium | reverse complement strand
CTTGCGTGAACTTTTAACGAAACATGCCCGAAATGGCGTGGCTTGCGAACAGCTAATAGAATATGGCCATGTCCTCTCTTCTGAAGACTTTCAACGACATGCAAAGCAACTTGACCTTAATTGGGGCTCTTTTGATGAAAGAGATTTTGCAGTGCTTGACTCTTTTATGAAAGGTTTCAAATTTCTCTCTCTTGTTACAGAGAATAAAGATCATCCAACTGTTATAGCTTTTCAGGATCGAAAACTCTTTGCAAATTTTGACGATCCTACAAAAATTCAAATCAACCAGATAGCGTTAAACGATGAAGATAAAAAACTCATCGATGCTTTTCTTAAAGAAAAAGGAGTAGAAGAGGATTATGGTTTTGGTGCAATAGCAATGGATCGATTCGGACAAAACACAACGGAAATGCAAAAGTTTGTAACTCTTACTTTGGAAGGAGGAATAGGCGAAGATACTGCACTTTCTGACGAGCTTTTTGCCTTACATAATTTTATGCTGCATGATGTCGATCAAGGTCTTAATGTCTTATTCTTGGCACCTCAATATGAATATCCTTCAGCAAAAACGTGGGATACTCGTTATAGAGAACCTTTATTGAGGCCAGAATCCGGTCAGATAAAGCTTTCAGAGCGTTTTGCACTTGATATTCCATCAAAATCTGTAGACCGTTTTATTTGTTCTCAATGTTATCGGAAAATTCAAGAAAATCCAAGCGGCACCATTTATGGGGATAATCCGTTTCCCGGCCTTTCTTTTTTTTCCGAAAATCCTGATGCATTTTTCACTCAAAAAGGTCTCAATCTTGCTATACAAAGACAAAATAGAGCTCTTTCTTTTTCAATGCAGGATTCTGAATCAAAAGAACTTGCCAAAGTGTATCCTTTTGGGCATCCACAAAAAGAATTTCAAACTGTAAGGCAAGAAAAAAATCAGCCAACAACCACTCTACAATTCACAACTCTTGAGCAAATGAAGGAAACGCATCCTGGTTTTGAAAGTCGGAATAATTATTCAAGTGCTCAATGGAGAGAGTATTGGAATGAGAAATTTCAACAAGGCGAATGTCCAATTCCACCTGACATTATGCATGATTTATATTCAATTCGAATGCGCTTGGAAGATAGACATGGCGAATCTGGCATTGCATCAGGATATGTTCCCACGTCAGCGCGGCAAGCTCTTGACTTTATGACAAATCCACAGAACCTTCAATATCTTGAGATGGATGCAGTGCAAAAATTTCTTGAAGAAACTCTTTTTGGACCTTTCTTATTACAAGGCTCACTTCATACGCAATCTGCTTCTTATTTGACTATATCTGATGGTCTTGTCAAAGCTATTGAAAACTCAGAGGGAAATCTGAATGTCAAAGCATTTTTAATAAGCATAAAAAATGGTCTTGAAGATGCAATTGAGCATTCTTTGAAAAGTGTGAATCAAGATGGGGTCTTTAATCCTTATTTATTTTGCGCAACACCCTATGATCGAAGAGGAGTTGTATTGCGATTTCTAGAAGCATCGCAACTCTTGCAAGAAAACAATAAGGAATTTGATTTTGTAACACAATCACATGATGATTTAACAAAAGCACTTGAAACGCTGCGCTCTTCAACATCTACAACGAAATCTGCGATTGAACGTTTACAACAAGAACTTACTACAGGAAAAGTTGATAACTTAGAAAAGAAACGAAAGTATATTTTGCTTTTAAATCTCTACCGAGGTCTCAAGGATGATGAAGCAAAATCACAGTTAGAAAATCCAGAAAATCTCGTGCATCTGATGACTGCTTACCATTTACTTTCTGATCCCACGATAAAATCTGGAATTGACACTTTTCAAGATCTTCAAATAAGTTGGTATCGCGAAAAAGTCGTTCCTGCATTAGAAAAAAATGAGCGCCTTTCTTCCATTCTCATAGATTTTCTCATAGCAAATCATCCCGATGAAAGTTTTGTTGCAACCCTTGAAAAGAACAAAGATGTACAAGATTTTGTAAAACCTTTAATCGATAAAAATAAGTTTCCAATCGTTTCTCTTTTAATACAGGGGAAAGAAATTCATATAAATCTTCTTACTTCAGATATCTCAGGAGTGATAAAAGAGACTGTGAAAAAATCAGAACCAATTCCCCCTGAGATATTAAGCAATTTTGAGGTACAACAAGCATTGGGTGTAGATCCTTCAAAACCCCTCATCGCAACAAAAGAAACGTTAGCAAAAGGAATTAAAAAGTATACCTGGGAACAAAATGGCCAACAATTTTCACTCCAAGTAACTGCGGGAAAAAAATACACAATCGAACGATCTTTTAATAGAACTGTTGAAGGTGTTACTGTCAGGGAAAGCTACCAATTTCAACCAATAAAACTTTCTCCAAAGAACCCTGTAGAACGCTTACTTGCAGAAAATGGTGTATGGCAAAAGATAAGTCCCCAAGAAGAAAAAGGATCCTATCAAGTCTTTACTGCGAAAAACGATACTCCAATAGAACAGACGAGTTTTCAAGTAGGGTATGATGAACAAAAAAAACAAATAACACATATCTCAACTACTCGTACTGAGATTGATGCACAAGGGAAGGAAGTTACAAAAGAACTCCGCGTGAGTTCTTCTGAGGATTTATTCAAAGAAAGTCCTTTTTCTTGCATAGATCCAAAAGATGTTACAGTCTTAGTAGATCCTGAAGATAATACTTCAAAAGAAATTCTCATTAATGAAAAGAATATACGGTTCGTTAAGGACAAGGATAAAGCAGGAAAAGATGTTTGGCGTGCCTTTGTCGATGACAAACCTCAGGGTATTCTTACTTCTTTAGAAGATCAGAAAAACGTGCAAACACTTTTTGGAAAATCATGGAAAGACTTTGTCATACCACTTCAAAGCGATAATGGCTCTCCTTCCTACCTCGTTTTTCCCTTTACACTGTCTGCAACATATGGCGTTGGAGTCGAAGTAGAAAATAAAGACATCAAAGCAGTATCGCGTCCTTTTGTCCTTGAATTTGATAAAGGATCTACTCCCATATCGACTCCTGAAGGCTTTTTATATCTTGCTTATCAATCTCTTCTTGAGGCAGAGACACAAACCTTTTCGCAGAATGTAGAAAAGGCACTTCTTCAAGCAAACTTTTTCATCGAACAGTCTGCAAAAACACTCGCAAAACAATACGATAGTGAAAGTTTTCTGAAAGTCATGTCAATGATTCAAGCCCATTTTGATGATAAGCAGTTCAAAGGAAAACCGCAGATGCTTGCAACGCGCATCAAAATGGAACTTGCTTTTCGCGATATCATGGATAGAAATAAAGAATTAAAAACATTGATCGATAAGCCAACACAGTTTCGACAACTCGAAGCACTCATGACGATGTACGGTGAGTATAAGGCAAAAGTAAAAGAATCTCCTACAGAGCGAAAAGAATTAGTTCTATTACCAGCAGAAGAAAAATCAAAACTTGAAGCAATCGGCCAACAATTTTTCTCAGAACTCATATCGCAAGATCGCATAAATGAAAGTTTTCCAGTTTCACAAACTCTGAGCGTAGGGCTTCCTAATACTATATCAAGTGATTTTATGCTTATGCTTTTAAGGTATGCAAGACCTTTGTCAGAAACGCCTCCTCCTGAGCTAAAAGGCATGACAAAACCATTGCCATTGAATCAATTGCTTGAAAATTTTTGGTTTTATGCACGTCAAATAAATGAAAATAAAATCCAACCACAAGAACTCCAATCTCTCTTTCAACCCTGCATTTTGCCAACTGTAGAAAAAAATGAGCTTGTCATTCTTCAACAAGTTGAAATGCAGGCAAGACAATTTCTCCTTTCTTACTCATTTCTCACACAACAATCGGTAAAAGCGACCCAAGATTTCCAGAAGGAACTAGATACTTTTCAAAAAGAAATGGGCGAAGGCTTCATGAAGGAAGAAGAGGTACGCGACACAAAAGAACAGCTTCAAGAATTAGATCCTTTCCTACTCAATAAATTCGAAAATGCTCTCGAAGCATTAGGTAATATAAAACCTTCTGAGAAAAAAGAAGGAGAAGTTCTTCCAGAAGAAGGTATAAAGGATGAAGATCTAAAATATTTAAAAAAGAAAATTGCAGAAGCTGCTCCTGAAATAAATTCATTTCTTGAAAGTGTTGGAAAAAATAAATCAAAAGTTGAAGAGGAAGCTGCAATATTAAGGAAAGAAAAAGAAGCAATCACTGCCCAGTTAGCTAATCTCAGTGTAGAGCAAGCAAGACTTAAAGAAGAAATTGTAAAATTAAAGAAACAACCAGAACAAACCGATTCTATTCAAAAAGAAATAGAAGACAAAGAAAACCGCGAAATGGAAATCAGTAGTACTAAATTTGAATTAGGAAAAAAAGTACGTGATTGGGGAAAAGAAGAAGCACAATCTGTGATCGGCAAAAAAGAGTCTTTCCCGAAGGCTGTCCTCCTAGGCATTTATGAAGATGTTCTTTCAGAGCTTTCAGAAGTAGAATCCTCATTTAAAGAAGTACAAGAAAAATTAATGCAAGGTAAAACTGGGATCGAAGATTTTGAAAAACTTCGCCAATTACAAAAACAAGCAGATTCTTCATTTACTAAAATAGCAGAACAAACAGCACCCCCTCTTGGCACATCACCACTTCCTGATGTTGAATTGCTCAAAAAACTTGAAGATCTTGGATTCACACAAGAGCCTGGTGATAAAAAAGCTGCTTTAGGAATGGCAAAACGGGCACTTCAAACTTTATCATTTAAGGAAATGAAACTTGCAAGAAAACTCCAAAAAGAAAAAGAGGCAAAATATGATCCGCTTGCAGGAAAAACGGAAGACTATGCATCTTTTCTTGGTCTTATTATGTTTTGCTCAAATATGGTTGCAACAAAAACGAATGCTTCGAAAGAAGTAACATTCGACCCTACGGTACAAAGACAAAAAGGGCTGCAAATTG
>JBDHQC010000122.1:0-5009 GCA_039806815.1 Parachlamydiales bacterium | reverse complement strand
TGTAACACTTGCAGGATCTATGGGAAACTTTGAACTCAACGTCTTTAAGCCTATGATCATTCACAACGTTTTAGAATCGATTATTCTTCTTTCTGATTCTGTAACAAATTTTACGACATATCTTTTAAAAGATCTGAATGCAAATAAGGAAAAAATTGAACGCGACCAAAACGCATCCCTTATGCTCGTCACTGCGTTGGGACCTATTATCGGCTATGATAAAGCAACCCTTGTTGCAAAAAAGGCACATGAAGAAAATACGATACTTGAAAAAGCATGTATTGAACTTGGATATCTTTCAAAAGAAGAATTTGAAAAAGCAATGGACCCTACTAAAATGCTAGAGCCCAAAGAATAAGTCATAATCAGGCTTTTCTGATGACATCTTTTCCGATATATTTTTGAAGCACTTCTGGAATTGCAATTGTCCCATCACTTTGCTGATAATTTTCCATGAGAGCAATGAGCGTTCTACTTATAGCAATTGCTGTGTTGTTTAACGTATGGACAAATTCAACTGACCCATCCTGCTTTCGAACGCGAATATTGAGCCTTCTTGCTTGATAATCGGTCGTATTTGTTCCACTTGTCATTTCCCTATAGGCTTTATCGATTGGAGAATAGTACTCAAGGTCGTATTTAATATATCCCGGACCATTCATGTCCCCGGTACAGATATTGACTACGCGATAAGGAATCTTCAACCCTTGGAATATTTTTTCAGATAAATCGATGAATGTATAAAACATCTCCATCGATTTTTGCGGCTCTGAAAAGGCAAACATTTCTACTTTGTCAAACTGGTGAACTCGGAAAATTCCTTTTTTGTGTCTTCCATGTGCTCCTGCTTCTTTTCTGAAGCACGAAGAAAATCCTGTGTATTTTTTTGGCAATTCTTGATGAGGTATTATTTCATTTGCATGGTATGCAGCAAGGGGGATTTCTGCCGTTGCGATGAGAAACATATCTTCATTTTCTATCTTGTAAATATCTGGAGCCTCTCTTTTTGGCAAATACCCGGTGCTTGCAGCGTGTTCTCTACGAACAAGTTCTGGCGTTATCATCGGAGTAAAGCCATTTTCCATGAGTATATCTAAAGCGAAACGTACGAGTGCAAACTCTAACAACACAGCGTCATTTTTCAAATAATAAAATCCGGATCCTGATAATTGTGAACCTTTTACGAGGTCAATGAGATCGAGATCGATTCCTAGCTGTTCGTGATCTTTCGGATCAAAATCGAGTTCCGGAATTTTTCCCCAATATCGAAGGGGTACATTTTCTGAGTCGTCTTTTCCATTGGGAACGTCTGGATGAAGCATGTTGGGAATTCGCAAAAGTGCATCTTTGAGCTCCTCATCGATTACGCAAAGTGCATCTTCGACATTTTTTAATTCGTTTTTTAACGTTTTTCCACGTTCTTGTGATTCCTTCGTTGGATTTTTTGCAAGAGCATTGCGCTCTGCACGAAGAGATTGGACATCGTGATTTTTCTGTAGTTGCTTTTCATAAAGGGCAATAACAGAGTCAATATTGATATCGTTTATATTTCTTCTTAAAAGCATCTCTTTGACTTGATTCGGATTATCGCGTATAAATTTAATATCCAACATATCTACCTCCAAAGTGATCAATTGTACCATGTAGCCAAGTTTTTTTGGGAAAAAAGTGCATATGCAAGAAGATATAAAACGATTATTTTTTGGCCTTGAGGTAAAAGCACCCTGGCCTGAAAAAAATCCCAAAGGGCGGATTTTACATCCCGATGACCGCCATCTCACTGTAGTTTTCTTAGGAAACGTTTCGTATGAAAAGTTATGCTCTCATAAAAATGAGCTACCCTCCCCTTTTTGGACCGTAGGAAAGACCGGATATTTTTCTCAATGTCTTTTTCTTCCTGAAAGACATCCCCACTGTGTTTCGTGGAATGTCACATGGATAGACGATGCAGAAAATATAGAAAATTTTCGAATTGCCTTGTGCGATTCATTAGAACTTTTTGGATTTACAGTAGAAAAACGACCAGAATTTCTTCCCCATGTCACACTTGCAAGATCTCCATTTTCTCAAAAAGAATGGGCAAAATCCTTTCACGCCCTCCCCATGTATACAACATCATTTTGTCTTTACGAAAGTGTGGGAAACTTACAATATAAAAAAATTTGGAAACATGACTTGCTTTCTCCTTTTGAAGAAATCGAACACACGGCAGATCTTGCTTTTCGAATTAACGGAGAATCTATCCAACAACTGTATTCACACGCATTATGCGCACTCCAGTTTTCCTATCCGTCGTTTCTATTGCATCAAGATCTTACCTTTAAACCTTCAAGTGTGGATGACATTATACGAGCCTTAAACGACCTCGTCGCAAAAACAGATACTGATATAGGATCGCCTATTAAAGCCGTGAGCTATCACGGAAATTGCACACAAACGGATTCACTATATCAATGGGAGATGATTGTCGATGTCTAACCTACGCATGATACGCCCTGATACGTATATTCTTCCAAAAGAAAAAGGAATGCTTGTAGATGGTCTTATCATTGTAAGCTCTGAACTTCTTCAAGGAACAGAAATGGAAAAACCCCTTGATCAGGTTCGCAATGTTGCCTATCTTCCAGGCATTCTCAAGTACAGCATTGCAATGCCGGACATTCACTGGGGATATGGATTTCCGATTGGTGGCGTTGCTGCAATGGATATTGACCAAGGTGTAATAAGTCCCGGAGGTGTTGGCTATGACATTAATTGTGGCGTACGTCTTGCAACTATTGACGAACAATTCCAAAATTTATCTGACAGAACGAAAAGAAATCTATTAAAAGAAATCTTTTCCCGAATCCCTTCAGGAGTCGGAAAACATCGATCGGATGTAACAGCTTTATCTGATCGCGACTATGATCAAATCGCAAAAAAAGGCGTTTTATGGTCTATAGAGCAAGGATATGGCTTTCAAGAAGATGTCGAGCACATAGAAAGTAAAGGGTATATAGAAGGAGCAGACCTATCCGTGGTTTCAGACTTGGCAAAAAGTCGCGGGAAAAATCAACTAGGAACCATTGGTTCAGGGAATCACTTTGTCGAAATCGGGCAAGTAGAAGAGATCTTCTTACCGGAGATTGCAAAAGCCTGGAACATAAAAAAAGGGTCGATTTACATTCTGATCCATTCAGGATCTCGCGGTTTTGGCCATCAAATCTGTCAGGACACCCTCGACTATTTTGTAAAAAAAGGCTATGCAGAGGGCCTTCCCGACAAACAACTCGTCGCAGCTCCTATTCAAAGCCCTGATGGCAAAAACTATTTTCGCGCCATGGCATTGGCTGCAAACTATGCCTTCAACAATCGCCAACAGATTCTCCATGCGGTGTGAAAAGGGTTTCAACAAGTTCTCAACATCAAGCCAGAACGCATTAAACTTTTATATGACGTATGCCACAATATCGCAAAATTTGAAGATCACATCGTCGATAGCAAGATGAAAAAAGTATGCGTTCATAGAAAAGGCGCAACAAGAGCGTATGGTCCTCATGCAAAAGAGCTTGCGCCGATTTTTCAAGAAACAGGACAGCCCGTACTTGTCCCGGGAGACATGGGAAGAAGAAGTCATCTTATGGTTGGCCAAGGAAATCCCATTACCTGGTGTTCTTCGTGTCACGGAGCTGGTCGATTCAAAAGCCGCATTCGTTCTGAAAAAGATTGGAAAGGAAGAAATCTTTTAGACTACATGGAAAAAAATGGCGTACTCGTCATGGCCAATTCCATACGAACAATCTCAGAAGAAATGCCTGATGCCTATAAAGACGTCGACATGGTCGTTAAATCCGTCCAAACTGCAGGCCTTGCAAAAATGGTGGCAAGCCTTAAGCCACATTTGGTTATAAAAGGATAATTATACCCCAAGGACTTGTACAACAATCGTTCTTTTTCGTGGACGCGTATCCCACTCAATAAAAACGAGTTGTTGCCAAGCTCCTAGGACTAATTTATTTTCTACAAAAGGAACTGAAAGAGATTGTCCGAGAAGGCTTGCTTTGAGATGAGACCTTCCATTGTCGTCGAGCCAGGTTTTGTGATGTTCATACTCTGTGTCTTTTGGAGCAAATCGCTCCATGACTTTCGGAAAATCGACTAAAAGTCCTGGTTCAAATTCTAATGTCGTTAAAGAGCACGTACTTCCGATAGCAAAAAGAGCAACAATGCCGGAAGCAAGTTTTGTCGTTTCAAGTTCATTTTGCACTTTTTCTGTAATATCGAAGAACTCTTCTTCGTGATTTGATTGGAGATGAATTTTTCGCGTCATCACTTGCATTGTTATAAACCTTCATTTTTTAGGAATGTACAGACGAGATTTCTTGCTCGATCGATTTCTTCGTCTGGTTGTGCAGAAGAAAAAAACCATGCTTCATACTGACTCGGAGGGATATAAACACCATGTTCGAGCATATAGGAATACAATTTTTTATATAGGTCGCGATTTGCTTTTTTACTTTCTTCGAGATTTGTAACTTGCGATACTCCAAAAAATATCGTGAGCAATGAGCCAATTGAATTTACAGCACATGAGACTTTGTTCATTTTAATATGTTCTTTTAGTGGCAAAACAAAGTTTTGTGTTTTTTTCAAAAGTTCATCGTAAAAAGAAGGCTTTTCCAATAATTCTAATGCAGCAAGACCTGCTGCCATTGCAAGTGGGTTTCCAGAAAGCGTTCCTGCTTGATAGACAGGCCCTATCGGTGCAAGAACATCCATTATTTCTTTTTTTCCACCAAAACATGCGCAAGGAAGACCTCCACCAATAATCTTTGCAAAACACGATAGATCCGGAATTATACCAAAATACTCTTGTGCTCCACCCTTCGAAAGTCGAAAGCCTGTAATGACTTCATCAAAAATGAGTAAAGCGTTGTGCATTTTTGTTTGCTCTCGTAGTGCTTTTAAAAATTTGAGTTCCGGAACAACAACTCCCATATTGCATGCAACGGGTTCTACGATAATTCCTG
>JBDHQC010000012.1:0-21049 GCA_039806815.1 Parachlamydiales bacterium | reverse complement strand
GGGTAAAACTGCGAATACTTTGTCGCAACGCCAGGAAATGAAATTGAAAGTGTGAATACTTTCAGCCAAAAGTTGTTCATTAATCAATTTTGATTAATTTTGAGTAAGTTTTGGAGAGCGGATAAATTGAGGGTAAAGAGCTTTTTTTTCTAAAAGTTTATGTTCTTCTAGTGTTGAAAGTACAAAAAGAACTTTTTTTACTGTTTTAAAATCTTTTTTGCTTTTCACTTCTTCCTGGACTTGGAAAAGTGTAGTGTCATTAATATCGAAATCTGTTCTTAAAGCATTGGATAATAGACTTGTCATATCTGTTCCTTACTATCTGATTGTGCATGAAATAGATTTACAAGTTGGTTCTTTTTTTTGAGTAGGGCAGAGGGCACCGAAATAATCGCCTTTTGCCATTTTTCATCGTGGATTAACCGTTTATCTTGTGGTTCTCCATTTTCTGTAACTTCAATTCCTATCCATGCACCAAAAAGAACTCCAATTGCAACCCTCATAGTGTTTTTAATCTGAAAATCTATTGGCAGCGACATGAGATCAGAAGTGAGTAGGTTTGCAGGAAATCCGACTGACAATTCATCTAAAGAAGCTTCAAATATTTTTGGCAGTTGTATTTCTGAAAATGTTTCTTCAAGCACATCCTGTAAAAAGGAAGAGCAATTATATCCTTGTGGCTGATAGATTAATGCCCCATCCTTTACCTTTTGTAGATACGTTCCTAACACGTTCATCAGTTTTTCGAACTTGCTTTCAGAACAAGGAATCGGAAAAGACATGCAGGATCTATCTACTCTATATTCACAAGGATCTGGAATCGTGAGTACACCTTTGATCGTCCTATACGTGTAAAGCGCAGAAAGAATCAAATTTTTTGGAAAAAACTCTCCATATAGACCTATCGATAGAACTTTAAATACATCTTCACTTATAGGAATATACACCTGTAGGTAGGCGTGTGTCCATTGTACTTGATGCCTTTCATCGTCTTGTTGATCTGTTTGGTGAGGAAAAGATGTATTGATAACGAGATAGGAAAAATTTTTTTCGAATTGATAGTCTGAAAATTTCTCTTGAAATTCGGATCTTGTCGTTGTTTCAAGCTCTTTTATGTTTTCCCACCAGCGGTCAGATGTACAGTTAAAAGAGGGTTTTGATTGGAGACATAGCTCAAAGCCTGTATGGTGAAGATCGACTTCTGGAATTGACAAATTTTCATTTTTTAAGCCTTTAAAAATTTCTCCTACAGTTCGAGATTCGTCGTCGGAAAACCATATTCTTTTTCTTGGCTTATGTATTGATACTACTTTTCCATGAAACATCATCTGACAGGATTTTGAAAGTATAGTTTTGTCATCTTGTTCTTTAGTTTGTTCTACAAGTTCAAGTTTTTGCGTTGGAAGTCGTAAAAGGCGATTGTCTATACACGATCGCGAAAGTCTTCTGTGCAATTTTGGAAATTGAATGAAAATGTCACAAGCATGAGGACAAATTCTATACATTCGTTTAAAAACAAATGTAAAAAATTCATTTTTGATGGTTTTATCTTTTTTTAAAATCTCGACAAAGTGTGGATATGAACAAAGGCGATGAATGATTTCTTTTTCATTGGATTCAAGTTTTTTTGTTTTATGAGAACGCTCTTTCCACAATCGCAGTGTCTTTTTGAAGTATTTCACAGAATGCTTGTCAGGAACTGTTTTTTCGATCTCGCTTTGCATAGTATTGCGATAGTGTAAAGCATATATACTCATATCAAGCTTATTTATTTTGCAACATGCCGATGCATTTTTCCTCGCCTTTTGAAGGAGATGCTTTGCAGGTTGCAACCTTGATTTTTGGTTTTCACCTGGTGATTTTAGCATTTCTTCTTTGATCGACTTTTTGTACGATTTTGCAAAAGCGATCTCTTCTTTTTCTTCTTTTTTGTAGTGTTTGAGACGAGCTTTTATGCTTGATACTATAGCTTGTAACTCGGCGAGGCTATACGATTCTTGCAAAAATCCGGACCGTAAAGTATTCGATGGAACGTGGATTTGTTGCAAGTACGCACAGAAATTTTCTGCGATATCGAGTTCTTGTTGCTTTTGAACGCCGAAAAGGGATAGTGCGATGCTCGTGATTTGCCAGCGTTCGTACCAATTTCCTTGAGTATCAAAGGCTATGGGGGTTTTTAAGTCTAAGGCTTTATGAAAATCTGAAAGTGTTGTTGCAAGTGGGTACATATACCAAACCTTTCGTTAATGGTACCCATAATTGATCATCGATTTGTCAATTTTTAGCAAAGCAAAATTTAAGCTTGATTGGCGGGCTCAATTTCTAAAACTTCGCATTGTGCGTAATGATTTTGAAGGTATTGTGTAATTTCTTGTGCTAAGTTGCGATACAATGGAATCGATACGACATCGTATGCAGTATCGATATCTGCAAGTTGTCCTAAAGAAAAAACGTTGATGTCGTTGTCTTGAGAATAGTTTTGATGATCAAAATCGCAAGATCCTAAAATATACACGGGTCCAAGTAATGTAAGATTTGTATTTGCCTGTACAACGGTAACTTCTGCAAGGATCTTTCTTCTCGTTTCATCGGGGATGAGTTTTTTTATACCTCGAGTATATCGCTTTGGTTCATACCGGAAACCAATATCATCGCTTTTTCTTTCGATGACTTTCACATGTAATAATAGTGCTCCGCCTTCGTTAACGTATTGAAAGCCGCCTGCATTTTGAAGTGTCTCTACGAGTTGCGAGGTGAGCGTTCCATCGTAGTCGCCTTGAACATATGGAATTGAAACAGTAAGCTTTTTATCTGCATCTGTACTATCGGCTAATCTATAAGAACAGGAAGAAAAAAACGCGAATATGAGGGCAAAAAGAATATTATTGATCATGTGTTTCGTCTTTAGGTATATATTTTTCTAAAGAATGTAATCGTTCTTTACACTTTTGAGCAACTTTCGTGTTCGGATATTCATCAATTGCTGCTTGGTAATAAAGAACCGATGCCCCCGGTTCTTTTTTTCTTTCGTATAAACATCCGGTTTCATAGAGCTCTTGTGCTAAAAGCTCTTTCATTTCAGAAATTTTTTCTTGGGAATTTTGTACGTTTTCGTCTCTTGGAAAATCTTGTGCAAATTTCTTTGCGTTGATTTGTGCAAGTGCTAAAATGTCCGGATTTTGCAGTTCGCAATTTGATTGTTTTAAAAAGACTTCACTGATTGCAGAATAGCTTTTTGCTGCATATTCCGTTTTTGGAAATTTTCGTATGACTGTTTGATAGGCTTCTATCGATTCGCGATATCGCTCTTTTTGAGAAAGAACTTGCGCTTTTCCCATGAGCGCTTTTGCTGCAAGCTCGTGGTTTGGAAGAGCTGCAATGATTTCATCGTAAATTTCTATTGCGTGCGAGCGACTTGAAAATACGCGTGGCATTTTTTCAAATCCAAAAAGGTGTTTCCTTGCCCCGTTTTTGAATGCGTTTGCGATTGCAAGTTTATATTGAAAAGTTTCTTCGAAATATTTAGGACTGTTTTCGATCTTCAAGTAGCTATTAAAGTTGTCGTTTGCTGAGTCTTCATCGCCTTGATGATAAAGACAAACGCCAAGAAAGTAATAGGCATCTTTGGTGCGAGTCGCTGTGGGAAAATTAATCGTCACGATGCGAAATTGCGTCGCTGCCTCTTCCCAGTTTTTTTCTTTTAAGGCTTTGATTCCAAGAGCGTAATGTTCTTCAAGAGGAAGAGTTGCAATGTACTTTTCATCGATGAGCTTTCCGTTTTTATAAAGATATCCCGCATGGATAGGACAATACGTAATTACAAAAAATACACACATACATGTAAAGAAATATCTTGGAAATTTCACTTATCTATATCTCCCAATAAAAGCTTCTACACTCTACCAAACATTTTAGTTTTTTTGCAATGCAAGCACAAGAATATTTGAAATTTACTGATAGTTACTTTCAATTTACGTTAAATATTTATAATTAAATGTTTTATTAGTTTAAATAATAATAAAATATTTTAGGATATTTTTATTATGAAAGCCTCGCTCCAAATAGCGAACATAAAATACAGTAAAAACTTACAACTTCCGCTGCCATCCTTTAAAGGATGGTAGTGCATTCAGACTTTTTTCTAGGTCTGCATCGATGTCGATTTTTTGCGTTTCATCGAGAATAAGGCTCGAATAGGGTTTTCCTTTTGATAAAAAGAGAACTTCGCATACAGAAGAGCCCGCTTGCGATGCAAGAATCGATTGAAGAGTCAATATGTGGGAAAAACTAAGATCGACGAGTTCAAAGGATAAAACGATCTTTTCATTTTTTTTCTCTTCGGGTTTTGCAAGGGGTGCTGTTTTGGAATTTTTCGAAGCACCGTCCTTTGAGAAGTTGCGAAATCGTTGCAGAGACTGTTTTATGCGGTCAAAAACTTGATCGCTTTGAGCAATTGATCGCTCGGTTACTTGATCTAAAGACTCAAAAGCTTTAATCGAAAGGGCCGTTTGATCGTCGCGCTTTTCCTTTACGAAAACGCCCCAAAGCAATGCATTTTCAATCAAATGGATGCCATGTTCATCGTACATCTCAGGCCAAACGGGAATTTCGTACTGGGCTATTCCGCCATCTGTAATTTTTATAACGGCAAATTTTTTCTGATTTTTCGATAAGAGCTTTGTTTGTGCTTCTTCTATGACAAAAGCTGCTCGAAAAACAGTATCGGGTTCTAGCGATTCTATGCAAGAAAGCGGCAAACAGCCAAGGCGTTTGATGAGTTCTTTATAATCGTCAAGGGGATGGCCTGTGATAAATAATCCAAGCAATTCCTTTTCGCGAAAAAATACTTCTTTTCGACTGCGCAATTTTGCAAGGACCGGTGGTTCTTCAAAACGATTAGTTTCTTTTGAACTGGATTGGAATAAAGATAAAATACCGGATGCTTTTTCTTTTTGCTCGAAAAGTACTGCATCGTACATTGCATCTAAACTTTCTTTCAAAACATCTCGATGCCAACGAGTAAAGTCAAATCCGCCTGCATCGATGAGAAGTTCTGTCGTTTTCTTTCCGACTTTTTTCGGATCGATGCGCGAGATAAAATCATAAAGGCTTTTAAAGGGACCATGTGCTTTTCGTTCTTCGCAAATAGCCTCGACGACGGCATTTCCAATGCCTTTTATAGCACAAAGAGCATACCGAATTCCGGATGGTGTTGCGATAAATGCAGCTTCGGATTCATTAACATCGGGAGGAAGAACCATAATGTTCATCGCTTGGCATTCGTGAATGAATTTTGCGATTTTTGATGTATCGTCCTGATCACATGTCATAAGACTTGCAAGCCAGTGGCTCGGAAAGTTTGCTTTGAGATAGGCTGTGACGTAGGTTATGTATCCATATGCTGCAGCATGGGATTTATTAAAGCCGTATTCTGCAAATTTTTCCATCTTGTCGAAGATGTTTGTAGCAACTGATTCGTCAATCCCATTTTGCAAACAACCGGAAAGAAATTTACTTCGTTGCTTTGCCATCTCGTTCATGTCTTTTTTACCCATCGCACGACGCAAAACATCGCCTTCTCCAAGAGAGTAGTTTGCAAGTTTACTTGCAATTTGCATGACCTGCTCTTGATAGACCATGATGCCATACGTTTCTGACAAAATTTCTTTCATCCACTCGTGGTCGTATTCAATAGGTTCTTTTTTGTGCTTGCGTTGGATAAATGAGGGGATCATGTCCATTGGTCCCGGACGATATAAGGAAAGAACAGCAATGATTTCTTCAAAGCGGTCTAAATGCAGCTGCTTTGCAAGATCTTGCATGCCGGATGATTCCAACTGGAATACGCCTTGGGTTTTTCCTTGATTGAGTAAAGAAAAGGTAAGTCTATCGTCTAATGGAAGACTTATCCAGTCGATTTCGCGTCCTAGCTGCTCTTTGATAGAGTCTATGCACTTTTGGATCGATGTCAGCGTCTTTAATCCCAAAAAATCGATCTTTAACATCCCGACCATTTCAACGGGCTTCATCGAAAATTGTGTAGAAAGCATTTCAGAGTCTTTTGCATTGCAAACAGGAATGTGTTCGACAAGGGGTGTTCCGGATATTATAATTCCTGCAGCATGTATGCCCGTATTGCGAATCGATCCTTCAAGCTTTTTTCCGATTTCAATAATTCGTTTCGTTTCTTCATCATCTTGAGTTGCTTTCTTGAGTTCGGGATTTTTTTCTTGTGCTTTTTCCAAAGTGATGTTGAGGTCGTCTGGGATGAGTTTTGCAATGGTATTTACTTTTGAAAGGGGAATGCTTAAAACTCTTCCGACGTCTTTGATCGTCATCTTTGCTTTCATGGAACCAAACGTTATGATTTGGGCGACGTTTTCTTTTCCATATTTTTCGATAGTGTAATTGATGACTTCATTTCGACGGTCCATACAGATATCGACGTCAATATCGGGATAAGAAAGGCGTTCTGGATTGATAAAGCGTTCAAAAAAGAGGTTGAACTGAAGTGGTTCGATGTCGGTGATGCCAATGAGATATAAGATGATCGATCCTGCACCTGATCCTCGTCCTGGTCCCATTGGAATTCCATTTGTCTTTGCCCAATGGATAAAGTCCCAGACGATCAAAAGATAGTCTGCCATGCCTTTTGAGGTGATGAGTTCAAATTCGTAATCGAGCCTCGAACGAACAATGTCGAGTGGATTTTTATCGGGATATTTAGCTATAACTCTTTGTTGCTGTTCTTTTGTATAGCGTTTCGGAATGCCATCTTCGCAAAGTTTTCGTAAAAAACGCTTTACTTCTTCTTGTCGAGTTGCGTCGTCGTACTCATTTCCTAAAAGCTGCGGGGGGACAAACACGGGATAATGTTTTGTTTTAAAATCGAGTGCTAAAGAACATTTATCTGCAATTTCAAGAGTGTTTGTAAGTACCTCTGGCATATCTGAAAATCGCTCGAGCATTTCCTGAGAAGACTTAAAATATTTTTCGTGAGCGCTCGATACAGATCGTTTTGGGTTTTGGATTACCCCTATCGGCCTCCCCTGGCTGTCAGTTCTATAAATTTCACATTTTTCTCCCGATTGGATATTGAGAAGAATTTCATGTGCTTTCCAATCTTCTCGTTCGATGTAGTGTACGTTGTTTGTTGCAACACAATGTATTTGTAGTTTTTTCCCAAAATCGAAAAGTTTTTGAACGAGTTCTTCTTGCTTTTGCGTGTACTCATGGTAATTCTGATAGAGCCATGTTTCTTCTAATATTCCGTCGAGTTGAATATCATCTCGTGAGCTCGAATGCCTTTGTAGTTCGAGATAAAAATCATCTTTGAAAAGGTCTTTATACTTTTTTATCGTTTCTAAGGCAGTATTTTCATCGTTATTTTGTAAAGTATAGGCAATTTCGCTTTGAAGACATCCTGAAAGGCAAATAAGGCCCTCAGCATGTTTTTGCAAAAGTTCAAAATCAATTCTCGGATAGTAGTAAAAGCCTTCCGTATATCCGGATGACGAGAGTTTGCAGAGGTTTTTGTATCCTTGCAAGTTTTTTGCAAGAACAGTCAGATGAAAAGCAACGGGAAAGCCAGGATGCTTTTTTTTTTCAAATCGAGAAAACGGAGCTATATAGAATTCACAGCCAATAATGGGCTTAATTTCAAGTTCTTTTGCTGCTTTATAAAACTCAATAGTGCCAAATAAATTTCCATGGTCTGTTAAAGCAAGTGCTTTCATATTCAGTGATTTTGCTTTTGAAACTAAAGCTTGAATTGCACAAGAAGAGTCTAAAATGGAATATTGCGAATGGACGTGGAGATGGACAAAATCAGGAGATGCTTTCATAGTAACTTTTGGGATTTAACATTCAGTATATAATTTTATTCAAAAAAAAGCCGCATTAATTTATCAGTAATATGATAGTACAAAGAGACAAAAGAGCCAAGGTTATGTTAGATCAAGATGTGAGGGATCTTTTAGAAAGTCTTAATATGAAGGATTTGCTCGATTCGATCGAAAAGGACCTTGAAAAAGAAACCCCTTTCGTTGAAGAAGAAATAAAAGAACCAATACGAATTGCAAAAGAATTCCCAGTTCATGCCTTCCAACCAACTACAGTCTCCCAAACTGCAAAAGTAAAAAAATATATGGCATTTTCTAGCATTGGGCTTTCCATATGTCTTTTTGGCATGGCTTTGAGTTATTCGAGTTTTTCGCAAAAAAATGAGCTACAGTCAACAGTACAACAAGTTGTAGAGCCAACCGCTAATGTTGAAGAACGCGAATTTGAAGATGTGGTCGCAACGATAGAAAAAAATCAGGAAACAATCGTCCAAGCAAGCTCTGATGAACTCCAAGAAGATGATTTTACTTTTGAGCGAGTTCCTGAATTTTTTGAGGAAGATGAGGAACCTGAAGTCGTATTGGTTCCATGTTCTGACGATGAAACATCTTCTCAATTTTCAACGATCCAGCTTGCTCTCTTAACACTTCAAGAAAACAGGCGTAATAATCTTCAAGAGGCAACTTCTAACATTCAAAAATGTCTTGAAGAGCACGCAAAAAAGCCGCAACTCAATTTCGAAGAAGATCTTGTAAATCTCGTCAATCGCTATCAGTCTTTAGATGAATGCTATACCAAAGAGCTATTGAATTTTATTGATGCAAGTCTTTTAGAACTAAAAGAAAGTGAAGAACAAAAACAACAGTTTTATGCACTTTTAGAAGAAATGAACCTCCAAAAGGTAGACGAACATCTAAAACTCCACAAAAAGTCAGAGCAACTTCGATATCAAGTACAAGAATTTCTTGCAAATATCGATCGAGCTTTAAATTTTCGCGAACTTTTGACAGCAGTGCAAAAGTCAAAAGAAGCACTCGTTCGCATTCAAGAGAACGCCATTTTAGCAAATATGTTGCACATAGATGATATTGCAAATGAGATCTGTGTAAAGGGGAGTGAGAAATTAGATCTTTTTCTCTTTGATCCAAAATGTCATCTCGAACTTTCTTGTTTTGGAAAAGATAATAGAGTGTTATTAGACCTCATCGCTTATTTTCTCGATCTGGAACCAAGCAATAAAGTACGCTGCGTAAATCAGTTCGAGCTTCTTAGTCATATGAATCTTTTAGAAATAGAAAAACCTATTCTCAATGCTCGCATGGAAGAACATTCTGAAAATAATACTACGAGCTTAGAAAAGACGTTATCAATGAGCCCTTATTTGCCACGCCTTGTGCGTTTCCCATCTATAATTCAATAATGAGTCTATTCTTCTGGTTTTATCCAGGGAGCTTCGAGTCGTTCGATTGTTTTTGTTTTTGGATTATTAAAGCTATAAATTATTTTGCCTGCATTGTGATCGATTTCGAATTCTCTATCCCATTCTTCAAGTAAAACTTTTGTATTTTCTCCACCTGATGATTTTTGATCTTTCGCCGCGTCGACCATTGCAAACCATTCTGAAACAAGAATCCCACGGGGAATATTTTGCAAATTGTCAGAAACATACTTAATATACTTTGTGACTTGTTTATCATCGCCTTTATCTTGTGCTTTTATATGAGAAAAGAGCTCGGAAACCGATATTCCCGGACATTCAAGCTTAAGAGTGTATAGAAAATCCGCAATGTCTTCTTTTTGGGCTGCATTTCCAGAAGATGCTTCTGCAAAAAGTCCATGTAATGCACTTGACACCTCATTTCGGCTTAAGATCTCTCTTGTTATTTGTTCAGTAAATTGTTTTCCTAATCCAGGGTTTGATTTTTCTATTTCTTTTCCTAATTTTCCAACTTGTATAATTGCTCGATTTGCTGAATTTACTGGATTGGCGTCGTATGGATTAACTGGAAGAAAGTGCTCTGCGAGAACTGAGCTTAGAAATTTTCTTCCTTCAGCATTTGCATTTTTATACATTTCTGATATAGCTACATTTGCATCTTTTTCTGATTCTTCACGTATTTTGGAAAATTGAAAAAGAAGAGCATCAGAATTATTTTCTTGTATTGCCTTTTGTATAAATTTAAATTCAGTCGGATATTTCGATTCTGTAGATGTTTTTTGAATATGAGATTTGGAAAGTGCATGCTCAATTTTATTTCCAAAGCTACTTATTTGCTTCATTATAGTTTTAACTGTTTTACTTTTCAGAAATTGAGTAATTTTCGGATTGCTTTTTGCTACAGCAATTTGATCGAGAATACGTTGTGGATAAAATGACTTTAAAGTAGGAACCGTGATATGACGATCTTTTGACTCTCCGTCGGCGCCTACTTGTGCTCTCCAAGAAGTTGTCTCTTGTTGTTGAGCATTTTTGGATTGGTCCGATGTAGGAGGTTCAATTGGTCCTTGACCATGAATAGATCCAGTCATAATATTACCTCTTTTTCTTAATTTTTATTGTAACACTGAGATTGTTTTTTTAAATTAATTATTTAATCAAAATTCTTTTGAAGCTGTTCTTGGATGTCATTCTATTTAAAATCTATAAAAAATCAGTAGTAAATTAATACTATGAAAGTTTCGATAGTAATTAATATTAATATATGATATAATATTTTTTAATTATTAGAGAATAATCTAATATGAATAATAAACTAACTTCTATATTGAAGTTTATATTTCCAATACATCAGAAAGAAGCGCGATTGTTCTTATCGCTTTCAGTAATGATGTTCTTTATCTTGTTTAATTATACAGTATTACGCGACGTTAAAGACACGTTAATAGTCCATGCGGCAGGAGCAGAAGCCTTGAGTCTTATCAAGTTAATAGGAACAGTCCCTGCAGCCTTCTTAGTGATGATTCTTTATTCAAAGTTGAGCTTTCATGTATCTCGAAAAAAACTCTTCTTACTCTGTCTTTTGCCTTTCTTAGCTTTCTTTGGTATCTTTGCCCTCTTCTTATACCCAAACCGCGAAACAATCCATCCAACAACAGAATGGATCGATCAGATGATCCTTCTTTATCCTCGACTTCAGACTCTACTTCGGGTTTTAGGATGCTGGAGCTATGCCCTTTTTTATGTATTTTCAGAGCTTTGGGGCCCATTGATCCTTTCTGTTCTCTTCTGGCAGCTTGCAAACGATTCCGTCAAACTCGAGCAAGCAAAGCGGTTTTACCCGCTCTTTGGGTTTATTGGAAACTCTGGAGGAGTTATCGCAGGAATTGTTGGCAAATCTGCATCAGAAATGACGAAAAGTTCAACCTTTATTGATCCATGGGGAATAACCCTCATCATTTTAATGGGCTGTGTTGTGGTCTCAGGGATTACGATTTATGGACTTTTTTGCAATGTTACTTCAAAGACAATAACAACCGAAGGTCATCCAAAGCCTAAAGAAAAAAAGAAAATGAGCTTAAAAGAAAGCCTTCTTTACGTAATGCGCTCAAAGCACCTTTTATTGATAGCCCTCATCATTGCCTGTTATGGAATTACTCAAAACGTCGTAGAAGTCGTATGGAAAGATCAATTGCGTACCGTTATGACAACGGAAAATGACTACAATGCCTTTATGGGATATTTTTCAATAGTTCAAGGGATACTCACAGTGTTTCTCATGGTTCTTGGGACACATGTCGTCAGAATATTTGGATGGTACATAAGTGCAACTGTTACTCCTGTCCTCATGGTCGGAGCAGGACTTTTGTTCTTTGCTTTTATGAATGGAAAAGAGGTTTTACAAGAATATACGCTTTCCTTACTTGCCCTTACTCCAACAGTTGTGGCGGTTTGGCTCGGATTTGTTCAATCAGGGCTTGGAAGAGCTGTTAAATATGCCTTCTTTGATCCTACTAAAGAAATGTGCTATATTCCCTTGACAGAAGAAGAAAAAGTTCGAGGAAAAGCTGCAGTTGAAGTTGTAGGGTCAAGGCTTGGTAAATCCGGAGGTTCAATCATTCAACAGGCACTTCTCATAGGGACAGGAAGTACCCTCGTCGGAATATCATCTCTTCTTGCCGTGGTTATCGCAGGTATTGCCTTCATTTGGGTATTTGCAAACCGAAGCCTTCATATGAGTTTCCAAGAACGCATCGAAAAAAGCCAGGAACAAGTCCACGTTATGGCTTAAAATCTATTGCTTTGATATTTTTTTTCCTCCATAATTTACTCAAATCAATTTGTATTGACACGGGGTGCCTTATCGTAGGGCTGAAATCATACCCGCAATACCTGATCTGGATCATACCAGCGGAGGGATGTCGTGATAGATGTGTTTCATCTTTATTTTCAGTGGGGGAAAAACCCTCTTTTTTCCGATCTTTCTTTTTCAGTTAAAAAAGGTCAGATTGTAGCGATCTTAGGGCCATCCGGCTGTGGAAAATCTACGTTATTTCGCATACTGAGTGGCTTACTTCAAGGATTCAAAGGCCTTATACGCATAAATGGGCATTTGTTCCAAAATGCTCAAAAGCAAATTACCATGATGTCTCAAGAAGATTTTTTTCTTCCCTGGAGGTCATGCGTTGAAAATATTTTGCTCATTTCAGAACTCGAAAATGTAGCACCTGATAAAGAAAAGGCAAGTTCGCTTTTATTTGACGTAGGGCTTAACCATTGTCATGATCTTTATCCGTACCAACTTTCTGGAGGTATGAAAAAACGCCTTGCTTTCGCAAGAGCACTTTATTCCAATAGACCGATACTGTTACTTGATGAACCTTTCGTTTCTGTTGATACAGAAATCAAAAAAGAGCTGTATATTCTCGTTAAAGATCTTTCTCAAAAACACAAAAGAACAGTTCTTTTTACAACACATGACGAGCGCGATAAAAACGCACTCGCAGATCAATCATATACTATTGAAAATCATCAAATCTACCCCGAGCGTTTCTATGAACAAGCATAAAATTATAGGGGTATTTTCTGTTCTCACGTTACTTATTTCGTGGCAATTATTAGCTCATTTTTTTTTGGCAGAAACCCATATATTTCCACCTATCGAAAAGATTATCTTTTGTCTTTTCAATGAGCACTCTTTCATATTAACTCATTCAAAAGCGACATTTTTAGTCATTCTTGAATCCTTTGGCATTGCTTTAGGTATTTCCATATTTCTTTCCTTTTGTATGTTTCACAATTCCTATGTGAGATCAATCTCTGAAAGCATTTATGTGCTTTTTCAATGTTTTCCCATGTTTTTACTCAGCCCACTTCTCATTGCATGCCTTGGATGGTCTCATTTGGCAGTAGTCATACCCGTTGTCCTCATGCTTATTTTTCCCCTTGCCATTTGTCTTCATAAGGGGATTTCTTCTCTTCCTCAAGGATATATCGACTTATTTTCCTTGCACAATGCTACAAAATCCCAAGTGTTTTGGAAATTGCAGCTACCTTATGCAGTACCGCATATTATTTCAGGGCTTAAAATGAGCGCTTCCATGTGTGGGATATGTGCAATCGCAGGCGAAATGGCGGGCGCTCAATCAGGACTTGGCATCCTGATCCAGGAGGCAAAGAGAAATTTCGAAATTGAGCTCATTTATGCAGGATTATTATGCGTTTTTATTGTTACTTTTTTCTTTTACTGTTGCGTTGGCCTGTTCGAAAATTTTTGTATCAAAAGACGATATGGATCATTTTCTTAAGCTTTTTTGCAAGCTGTTCAAAAGAAGAAAATAGTAAAATTCGCCTTGCTCTTGAATGGTATGCAAACCCAAATCACGTGCCGTTATTTGTTGGTAAAGAACTTGGGTTTTTTGAAGAAGTTGGCATTAATCTCGAAATAAGACAAACCTCAGATGCCTTTTCTATCATTCCATCACTTCTTACTAACAATGTCGATATCGCTGTATATCATTTTCCGAATCTTTTGAGATCGAAAAAGGCACATATGTTGAAAATAGTAGGCGTTCTCATCGATAAACCATTGCGCTGTTTTATATACAAAAAAGAAAATGAAATATCGTCGTTGAAAGATTTGGCAAAGATGCGGTTTTGCGGCAATGTTGATGGTCTTTTGACCTCTTATTTTCGAACACTTCTTGAAAAGCACGATGTTTCTTTTAAGGAAGTCATGAGGGTGCAAATTGAACCTGCTACTATGCTTATAACAAACCGAGCAGATATTATAGGAGGAGGGTATTGGAACATAGAGTTAGAACAATTGCGCGCTTTCGGAATCGATTGTTCGTATATTACACCTCAAGATTTTGGGGTTCCTCCCTATCCGGAACTCATCGTCATCGCACGAAAAGACTTTTCTCTTTCTGACAATTTTAAAAGAGCTCTTCAAAAAAGTATTGATTATTCAAAAAATCATCCAGAACATGCCTTTCAACTCTACGTAAATGCGGCGCCTAAAAAAAGTAATAAGACACTTTTTTGGGAGAAAAAAGCATGGGATGTAACACGTCCTTTATTTTGTTCTTCTCAAAAACACAACGTTGATTCTCGGAAGGTCTTTTACGAATGGATGAAGAAAGAAAAATTAATTTAGAAAATGTTGATTTTATTTTTTAAAATTATTAAAAGATTGAATTAAAAATATAATTAAAAGTAGAATTATAAAATTAATATAAACAGGTCTTTTTAAAATGAATTCTCTTAGCAAAGTACGACAAGATTATGCTATTTATTTTACAGATGACATTCCAACTGAAATTAAAGTTGATATCGAACAATATAATAAACTTTGCAAAAGTGATGTAAAGTCAATGAAAAAAAACTTCAATGACAATCAATTTAATTGCATAGATTCTTTAAGAGAATCATGCGTAAAAATCGAAAGTACAATACTTTCTAAAATTCAATCTCTTAACCTTCAATCAGACGACGAAATTTTCAATAAAAAAATACTGCCAAAAATTAAAGGTTTTCTCGAATCACTTTTTTTAAAAAAAGAAAGAAAAGGACATAACTTTATAAAGAAAGCAATAAGCGATACGCCTGAATTGCTTTTCAGTAACGATGGAAAAAGTTGTACGGCAAAATCAGCATCTTTAAAGCAATCGTGCTACATTTGGGAGTGCCATTGTGAAAAGGGGTTGAAACGCCCTGATACCCCCGGCATCAAAGGACGCAAAGAATTTGTACAAGAGCTTTCCGATGTAATTTGTTCCCGGCTTCCTTCTCGTACACTTAATAGACCTTTGCGCATTGCTAGCATTGGTCCTGGAGGGTGTTTTCAAGAACTAATTCAGCATGCAGTGTTGACGAAAAAATTTGGATATAAAACAGAATGGACCCTTATTGATACGTTCTGGTTTGAAGAAACGAAGGAACATTTTCTCTATTTTTCCGATCTCATCGATAAGGGAACAAGTGTTGAGCTTTTAGAGAAAAATGGAACAGACTATCTTTCCGAATTGATTGGAAAAAAGAGCGATACTATTCCAGATGTCATAACAGTCGTAGACATAGGGGTCAGTGCACTGGAAAGTCTATCCTTTCTTATAGAACAATTGCGAAAATTGAATCCGAATCTTATCTTTGCGTATTTGAATAAAGATCAGAAGAATAACGTCCAAATGCAAATAAACTAAAATAATCCTGTTTTGCCAAGAAATGTTTTTTTTGGTATCGTGCGACTTTTTCCAACAGTTACTCAAAGTGGAGTCATTATGTCGCGCATGATCCTTTCTTTTTGTTTTATGATCTTGTGTAGTTGTGCAAGAGAATACTCTGATTTTTTTCCAACACATGAAGATGGTACCCTAAAGCCTTCGTGCGTCATTGTCCCTACGATCACTGATAATTCGATGAAGAATGGAGCCCGATTTGCACACCAATTCACTGGAGATGTAATGCAGCTTTTAAAGAGCCATGGGAAAATTTTTGTTCCCCGGAATGTCGATACAAGCTCCATTCAAAACGTCCAATTTTTACGTCATGTCATGACGAAAAAAAACCTCGATCTATTAAAAAAGTATAGGCCAAGTAGATTCGTGATTTTCATGGAGCTCTTAGACTATAAGATTTTTCCTTATAAAAGAGGTCAGGTCAAACCAATTTTTATAAAAGGCGATATCCCGAATGATCCACGTGTTTTGTCTTTGCGTTTGCGACTCGTTATTGTCGATATACGGAATAAGGTTCCTATCGTCATTCGCCAAGAAATCATCCACAGTAATCACGTTGTATCAGATCGTACGTTGCAGGCAAATGATAAAGCTCTTGAAAAAGGTCAATTTGCATCTTCGTATTATGAAATAGCTTTAAAAGAACTATCGCGGCAAGTATCTTCAACAATTGAGAATGTAACAGCAAAGCAAGGAGTTGTAAGGTGAGTTTACCGCAAAGCTTATATCTCGGATTTTTCATCGCAACACTTGTTTTTATTCCCTTAATCTATCGATGGAAAATATTTTCTCTTGCTGAAGGCCAAAAACCCGGGATGCACCTAGGCATATTCGTTCCATTGATAGCTTTTTGCTTATACATTGGCTCGTGTCTTTTATTTCCTTCATTTTTTGAATATTTGTTTTATCAACTTTCTCGTTTCCGGTTTCTTGCCTTATCTCCAACGTTCACGAAAGCATTTATTCAGATTGGTACATTTGTAGTGGCTACAGTGCTCCTCATTGGATATAGCTGCGTCATTTCAAAAGAGATAAAAGCAGGGATTTGGGGATCAGAAGGAACTTTTCCCAAAAATGCAAAGACGTTTTTGAAGGGAAGTCTTTATTGTATTGTGATCTATCCACTCGTGATGTTTTCAACACAGACTATTCGAATTTTAGTCGATCTTTGGACTCATTTTGCACGTTCAGAGCAGCTTGCTTTATCAGAATTATTGGCAATACGAGAATATCCAATCCTTTTTTGGAGCTTTTGTGCACTGATTATTTTTATCATCCCTATCTTGGAAGAACTTTTGTTCCGAGGTTTTTTTCAGAACTATTTCGTTCAGGTTTTTGGAAAACATGCAGGTGTTGCTTTGGCATCTTTACTGTTTTCTTTCTTTCATTATTCTGCAAAACAGGGAGCTACAAATATCGAACTATTGATAGGGCTTTTTCTCATTGCCTATGCTATCGGGAGCTTGTATCTTAAATCCCGGTCATTGTATCTTGCAATTGGGATGCATACGACTTTTAACCTTCTAAGCATAATTTTTGTCTTGCTCGTTTCTTGATTATTAGGTATGTTTCGTAAAAATGAATTTTTAATTATGCATACACTTTATTTTTTATTTCTTTTGGTAGTGTCGTTTTCTCTTCGTCTTGAGGCAGAGGTCGTTCAAACGAAAGGGATTGAAAATTCAATTCGGTCATTTTCTTCCGATAGTACTCCCTATGCTTTTTCTTCCGATTCCAATGCAGTCTTTTCTCCCTATAGTCTCTATACATGCCTTGCGATGACGTATGCCGGAGCTGAAAATTCGACAAGAGAACAAATAGGTAAGGTTTTACATATTGACTCAGAAGATAACACAACACTCTTGCAAACTCTTCAAACCTTGAACGAGTATTTGAAAAAAAGCTTATCTATAAACCAGGCGCTTTGCATATCAGAAGACTATCTATTAAATATAGACTTTGTCACATCGATTCAGAAATATTTAGGAGCAGACTTATTTAGGGTAGATTTTTCAAACCCTCAAAGTGCCTTGGAAAAAGTAAATGATTGGGTAAAGAATAATACAAATGGCAAGATAGAGCATCTCCTTAGTCCTCATGACGTTTCTAAAAATTCGAGGTTGATTTTACTCAATGCCCTTTATCTCAAAGGACAGTGGAGGCTACCTTTTGATTCAAAAAAAACAACTTCAATAGACTTTACAAATCGCAATGGGCAAATTCAAAAAGTTTCTGCAATGCACGCAACGGAAGATTTTAGATTTTTTGAGGATGATGAACAGTCTATTGTTTCGTTAGATTTTACTCCGCAAAATGAAGATATCGTTGTAGATTTTGTCCTTCCAAAGAATGGCGAATTATTCCAACAGATAAGATCTTCTTTAACTGGCGAAAAAATGGCAAAAATAACAAATTCCATGCAATTTCACCATATAGAATTGTTTTTGCCGAAATGTACGATTGATCTCAGAATGGAGTTGCAAGAAATATTAAAAAGGATGGGTATGATCGATGCCTTTACAAAAAAAGCAGATTTTTCTCTTATTTCAAAGGCAAATGATCTTTTAATTGACAAAGTGATTCAAGAAACAAGGTTAGATGTGAATGAAAATGGTGTTGAGGCAGAAAGTGCAACGGCAGTATCGATGATGATGAAATCGATGCGATATCCCGAAAAGGCAAAAGTTGTCTCCTTTGATCGTCCATATTATATCGTAATCCGAGATAAAAAAATGTCAGTACCTCTCTTCATAGGGCAAGTTATCGACCCCTTGAAGACATAAATTGTTTGGAATAGTTGCATTTTCATGGAATTTTTACACCTTTTAATGGTATAGTAGAATCCATGTGCCGAATAACACCAAATACGAAAATATAAACGTGAGTGGCTCATGGCTGTGCGATCAATGCCTTTTACCCTAATGGCATATGGACTATCTGATAAAGGGCTAGTACGAAAAAATAACGAAGATATCTGGGGATCGCTGCAAGATCACAAATTGTGGATAATTGCAGACGGGATGGGAGGGCATCAAGCAGGGGAAGTGGCATCGCGAGAAGCGACGCTTTTTTTGATTTCTTACTTTAAAGAGTATTTTGGAAAAACCTCTCATTATCCAACTCTTGAGGAGTTGGAAGAAAAAATTCGAACAGCGATTGAAGAGGCAAACAAATTTGTTTTCAAATTAAGTCAATCTCACGAATTATTACAGGGAATGGGGACAACGCTTTGTTGTCTTTGCTTTTTAGATGACTCAGTTATTTGTGCGCACGTTGGGGATTCGAGAATATATCGACTTCGAAACAAAAAATTGCACCAGGTAACCCGCGATCATTCTCTCATGAGGGAATTAATTGATCAAGGGCGAATGACCGAAAAACAGGCTGAGAATTTTATTTATAAAAATATCATCACGCGCGCGATTGGAACAGAGCCTGAAGTTGAAGTTGCACTGACTACTTTTCAAGTGACCCCTGGCGATCTGTTCATTTTATGCACAGATGGTCTTTCTGATCTTCTGACAAAAGATCAGATCGAAGAAGTTTTAAATAAGCCATTTACTATCGAAGAAAGAGTTCGGTATCTTATCTCTGATGCAAAGTCGATGGGCGGCAATGATAATATTACGGTTGTAGCAGTTGAAGTTAAAGAATCAAATTCAAGAGAGGATCTATCTCGATAATAATGCAACGACACCATGTGATCCGGAAGTTGCAAAATATTTTTTTGAAATCCTTACAAACACTTTTGGCAATCCTTCGTCTACTCATCGCGATGGGCAACTGGCCAAGGCTCTACTTCTTCAATCAAAAGAGCAAATTGCTACCTTTCTCAATGTAAAACCACAAGAAATCATTTTCACATCTTCCGGGACAGAAGGTATGAATTTGCTTTTACGAGGAACATTTGGTTTTCATCCTAAAGGACACATCATTACAAGTGATGTAGAACATCCTTGTGTGTATAAAACCGTTCAAGAATTAGAAAAAGCTGGCTGCTCTGTTACATATCTTAGTGCCGGACTTCATGGAGGAATACTAACAAGTCAAGTTGAAGAAGCAATTCGGCCTGACACAAGACTTATTGCACTTATGCATGCAAATAATGAAACAGGAGTTATTACCGATATTGATTCTATAGGTTTACTTGCAGATAGTCTTAAGATTCCCTTTATTGTCGATGCGGTTGCAAGTTTTGGTAAAATTCCTTGCAGGCCATCTACAGGAATTACAGCTATGTGTTTTAGCGGTCATAAAATTTGTGCGCCAAAAGGAGCAGCGTTCATTTTTTTCAGAAAAGGCTCTAAAATTTCTCCCCTTTTTACTGGTGGAAACCAAGAGTCGGGTCTTCGTGCAGGAACTGAAAATCTTGCAGGAATTTGTGCGCTTTCAAAAGCTATAGATCTTGCACTTGTTAAAGAAAGATTTGCGTATCATCAAACTCTTTTATCTCGATTTGAAAAAAACCTCTTCTCAAGCCTCGATGGGATTTTCATTAATGGAACAGGTCTGCGTGTGAGTAATACTGTAAATATCTGCTTTGAGGGTCTTTCCGGAGATGAGTTATTTATGTATCTCGATTTACATGGTGTGAGGGCAAGTCTTGGCTCTGCCTGTCATTCTGGCTCAAGAGAGCCTTCTCGCGTACTTTTACAAATGGGGCTTTCGCAAAGACAAGCGCTGTCATCTTTGCGATTTTCTTTTTCACGATTTAATACTCTTGAAGAAGTTGATCGTGCATCGCAGCATATCGTCGATTTTGTGAAACAGAACCGTTAATTTCTATACTTCTTGTTCCGATATCTTGAGTCTTGCATGATAGGATGCTGCAAGTCCATCTGCGACGAGATCCAGGTCATCTGTAATGGTAAAGATGTCAAAATCTTCTTCGATAATGCACCCTTCTTGAAGCATTTTGTTTTTTAGCCATTCAAACAATCCACTCCAGTAGTCAATTCCTACAAGGTAAATCGGAACGGGACGAATCTTTTTTGTTTGAATGAGAGTGAGTGTTTCGAACATTTCATCGAGGGTTCCATAGCCCCCTGGAAGAAACACAAAGCCTTGCGCATAGCGTACGAACATGACTTTTCGAACGAAGAAGTAGCGAAATTTGAGACGAAATTTTGGATCGATGTATGGGTTTGCTTCTGATTCAAAAGGAAGATCGATGACAAGCCCACAGGATGATCCTTTGGCATCTTGTGCGCCTTTATTTGCAGCTTCCATAATGCTTGGTCCTGCTCCTGTAATGATTGCAAATCCCTTTTTAGAGATTTTGTAGGCTATGTCTTGTGCTATTTTGTAATAAATGTGGTTCTTTTTTAATCGAGCAGAACCAAAAATTGAAACCGAAGGACCAATGCTGGCAAGTGTTTCAAAACCTTCTACGAATTCAGAAATCACTCTGAACAGCTTCCAAGCGTCATTAACGGGGGCTTGAGTTTCTGAGGGGTGAATAAAATCAGGCATACATGCAATCCAAACTTATCAAATTCCAATTCTGCATTCATACCTGAATTTCAATATT
>JBDHQC010000011.1:0-21332 GCA_039806815.1 Parachlamydiales bacterium | reverse complement strand
AAGGGTAAAGTCGAGCTTTTCTTTTCCTTTTCTAAGAATGTAAGCTCCTCTTCCCATCCCCTCTTGATAAGAGACATTTGTTGCTTCGAGTTCTGGTAGATTTTGTCTTGATAAGATAAGAGCCGTAGGCCCTCTATAGCGAATGGCTGCAAGCCACGCCATTTTCATCTCCCAGTTATCTGCAGGGCGGATCACATGTAAATCCGGCATAGCTCTTAGCGCTGCAAGATGTTCTACAGGCTGGTGGGTAGGTCCGTCTTCTCCTAAAAAGATCGAATCGTGCGTGAATTGATAAACGACATGAATCTTAGAAAGGGCTGCTAAACGTATTGCATTTCGCATGTAATCAGAAAATGTCAAAAACGTTCCGACAAATGGCTGAATCATTCTCGTTTGACGAAGTCCTGTTGCAATTGTTCCCATTGCAAATTCTCGAACGCCAAACTTGATATTTCGGCCGTGAAAATCAGACGGGGCTATGATTGGAAATTTTTTCAAAAATGTAAAATCAGAACCGGAAAGATCTGCAGAGCCTCCATAAAGCTGCGGCATGACATCTGCAAGAGTTTGTAAGGCATCTTGCGATGCTTTTCTTCCCGCAACAGACCCTTTAATTTCAACTTTATTGAGGAGTTCTTCGAGATTTTCTGGAATGTGATTTGAATGCATGATGTCAAATTCTTTTCGCAGTTCGGGATGGCTTTTTGACCATTTTTCGAACATTTCATTCCATCGGATTTCATTTGCAACATCTGATTGTATTTTATTTGCAAAGAACGTTGTTATAGATTCTGGAATGTAAAATTCATCTAATGGAAGGCCAAGTGCAATTTTCGATGCTTTTACTTCATCGACACCAAGTGGTGATCCATGAACTTTGTACGTTCCTGCTTTATGAGGAGATCCTTTTCCGATAATCGTATGAGCAATGATAAGAACAGGTTTTTTTTGATTCGCACGAGCGATAGTAAATGTTTTATGAATTTCATCAAAATCGTATCCATCTATCTCGTACACATCCCAACCATAGGCTTCAAAACGCTTATGGGTATTTTCCGACATCGATTCTGAAAGTGGGCCATCGAGCGAAACTTTATTTGCATCGTAGATCACTATGAGATTGTTGATTTTGAGGTGACCTGCAAAGGACGCAGCCTCGGAGCTTACTCCTTCCATCATATCGCCATCGCCTGCAAGGACAAAAACTTTTGAATCAAAAAGAGGGTATTCTTCAGTATTGAACTTTTGCGCTAAAATTTTTAATCCCAAAGCAACGCCTACGGCATTGCCAAAACCTTGCCCAAGAGGACCTGTCGTCGTTTCTACGCCGTCTGTTTCTCGACTTTCCGGATGGCCTGGAGTTTGGGAATGGAGTTGACGGAAATTCTTGATCTCGTCGAGAGTCAAATGAAATCCAGAAAGATGTAAACACGAATACAAAAGCATTGATCCATGACCTGCAGAAAGAATAAATCGATCGCGTCCTAGCCAATGGGAATTTTTAGGGTTATGACGTAACGCATACCCATAAAGATATGCTCCAAGTTCTGCACATCCCATTGGAAGCCCGGGATGGCCGGAGTCTGCCTTTTGTACGGCATCCATTGAAATATCGCGAATTGTATTCGCTAATGTTGCGAGTTGATTTTTAAAATCTTGATCAAAAGGAGGCATTTCCTCCTCGCGTTCTTTAGTCATAACTACTTCCATACAATTTGAAATCTTACACATTGCGACATAGTGAAATAAAAACAAAAAAATTCTTGCGAATCAATAAATTATTTTTTAAGAATCGGTAAAGTTGGCGGTTCTTTCACTGCAGCAAATTCTACTGATTACTCACCCGAAAGATCAAGCTTATCGCCTAAAGGCTTAACATTCAAGAAGAAAACTGTAATACTATGGCATTGAAAATTTCGTCAATTTGCGACTGGTACACCTCTCAAAATCAAGAATCTTTTTCACTCCCTGTGCCCTTGCAGTATTCGTTAAAAATTTCATTATACGCGCATTTTTACCTCTGTACCATACATCGGCTAGCTCTTTATTCTCGTTATAAATTTCTTTATGCAGCAGGTGCTACGATCAACTATACGTGGGGAGAAAATAAACTCGTTCGCGTTGGAGCGCAAGTCATACTCATCATGCGTCAAATTTCCAAATGCAACCATCAAACACTCATTTTGCGCCGCAAATGGGAAAACGTACTTCCCCTTTTTAAAAACACCTACCCATTGCCAAAAGTTCTCATTCAGAAATATCTGGATACTATCAAGATACCCTATGTCGAACAACTCCCCTTACCACTCGTTTGCCTCATAATCAAAACAGAAATAATGGCATATCGGCTTTGGGAATTAGTACAAGCGCTATTTTTTACATCTGTTGCCTTCCTGGAACTGATGGAAGCTTTTTTTATTGATCAATTTATGGAATTTGAATGCATCACTGCTTCAGTAATTCACCTTCTTGAGATATATAAAGAGATACAAGAAGATTTACCTAGGATGATGTATGAAATGGAATCGAACAAAAAGCAGATCGATCAAGTGCTTTTCATGATGAATTCATCTTGGAAGACAAAAGATCTCAATAAAGTACTCTATAACATCCATTATGCACTACAGGTAGGAGAAAAAGGCATCAAAGATATCATCGAAACTGCAAAAGACATTAGTTTCGATATGTCTGTTCTTGCAACAGGTGCACACATCGCAAAATCAATACCTTCGCACATTCACATGGATGTATCATACGATATAAAGGAATATCCTCATGACAAAAGTCGTACTTATCCGCCATGCGAGCCCAGACTTTGGGACACTCGCGGACGATTTTACTCGACCGATTAGTAAAGAAGGAAAGGACATTCAAAAAAATGTCTGTGAAGAACTCAACAAAGCAAACATTACTCCTGATCTCATTGTACATTCGCCACTTTTACGCACAAAGCAAACAGCACAAGTCATTTCCGAATTCTTTGACATCCCCATGGAACAAGACGAATCCCTTGGACTTGAATTCGATCAAATAAAATTGTTGAAAAGGATACAGTACGAATGGACAGGGAAAACGATATTTCTCATTGGCCATGGACCCTCGCTTACGCATTTTTATTCTGTATTAACGGGAAGGCCATTTCGCTATGGAGAAATTGGCAGAAGCTGTGCCTGCATAATTGAAATTGAAGGCACCGGGAAAGGTAAATTTCTTTCCTATATTCAACAAAAGACAACATAAATTTGAGGTATCATGGGCGATTCAACTGTAACTCCACCTCCTCTTGGGCAAGTCCCAGAAGAAAGTCATATATCTGAAAAAAAAGGAGATCGTTCAAAACAAAATATCAGTCGATCTTCTGTTCCTCCTCCACTAACAACACCTGCACAAGCAGGACCTGGTGTAGCATGGAAAAGTTCTACCACTCCAATTACTAAAGTTTCAAAGTCATTCCTTTTATTCAAAACAAAAGAACCTTCAGTTACTCCTGAAAATTTACCCAAATCACTTTTAAGTTCTGATCCTCAAGTTCGAAACTTTTTGTTAAACAAGCCGCAACACGTGCAAGCAGATGTTATTATCGAAGGACTTCATTCAGCAATAAGCGACCTTCAGTCTAATAAAGAAGTAAAGCCAGATCAAATAAAAGATGTTCTTTCTTTTGCAGGAAATTGGGCACAAGCTCTTATCAAGGCAAACCCCAATGCATTTGACTTTGAAAATCCAAGCACCACAGAAGAAAAGTTTGTAAAGTTTATTCAGCTATTAGAAGAAATCGAATCTACAAGCACCAACAAAGAAATGAAAAATAGTATAATCGAAACAATTGTAGCTTTAAAAACAGCAGTCCCCATAGAACTTGGGTTGATGATCTTTCAAGCAAAATGTCAAGATATTAATAGTTTGCTGAATGAAGCAATCAAAACATTAGATATGATAGCAGGGAATCAAAGCAAACAAGATTTAGGAGAAGAATTTTCAAAATTTGAAAATATGGTTTCTCAAGCTCTTCAGGAGACACTCGAACATATTTGTGAAGATCTTCATGCATGGAAAACTGATGCGACGCGAGAAGAACAAACAAAAATCGAAACCTGGATATCTTCTATATTGCAACAAAAACCCGATCCTAAAAATAAAGATCAAGTTGAAACGTATACCCGAGTACTTATTTTGAAACAGATGCTTAATTTAGGGAAAATTCAACACGAAAGATCCAAAAATGCAAATGAACTACGAGAAATTCAGCAGAGTACACTACAAGGCCTATCGAAAACCAAAAGGAAATTGCAAAGCACCCAGGCAACCGCTAAAACAACAGAAAAAATTCGGAATCGAAGTGCAACATTTGCTTCTTGGCAAAGAGCAACCGTTGGAAAAGCAAAGAAAAGAAGTGTAACTTTTATAGAAAAACAAAAACCAAAATTGGAAAGTCTTCAGAAAAAAATCACGACTCATATCGGAGCTACAAGACAAAAAGTAACTGAAAAAGCAAAACCCGTTGGAAGAGTTTTTAAAGCTCTAGGAACAAGAAAAGCACCTCCGAGCACACTATCCTCTCCTCTTGATGTCATCTCCAACATAGAACTTCAAATGAACGAAAAAAATCTCGCTACAGCTTATGAGGCACTTCCACAAATAGTATTTCCCGATATTTTAGAAAAATTTGCTTCAGGGGATGAGGAAACAGTCAAAGCTATTTTGAACTTTATACCAAAATATCTCAATAACCTTTCAGAAGATTACGAAATATATCTAAAAAATAATCCGGAAATGATTGAACAAATTATTGGTGAGATAAGAGCACAGTCGGATAAACATCCTACTCTTAAACCTCTTGCAGAAAATGCAATCGCTCCCCTCCAAGCAATAAGCTAAGAGGGGAAACATAGTCAATGTTTAAGCATTCTTAATTTTGCTTACTCGATCAGAAAGAGAAGTAAGGAATAAGAAAAGATCAGATGGCAGATCATCGTGTGCTTTTGGAGCAGTGCGATTCATTGCTGTGAATATTTGATCTTCTATTCGCTTTTTCTTTTCGTCATTTTTGATCGATTGATCAATGCCAATTGCTTTTGTCGTTAAATTGAGGATCTCTTCGTCTGATTTACTTTGTACATCAGGAAGAACCTTTCTTAAATCGTCAAATGACTTTTCAAGTTTAGAAGGATCTTCAGTAACTCTTGGGCCATAATGTGGTTGTGATAGTGGTGCAACAGGTGCAAATTGTGTCGTAATTGTATTTGATGGTCGTGGTGGAAGCGGTGGCAAATTTTGAGACATCAAAGCAGAAGACATTGATGCTACAGATTGAGAAGGCATTGAAGATACGGATGATGAAGATGGAGTACATGCTGTGCAAGAACACGATGAGCTTGTAGTTGACGAAGGCAATGGCATTGAAGGGATAGGAGCAGAAGACATTGATGCAACAGAGGAGGAAGTGTTTTGCGTTGGCATTGGCAGTGTTGGCATAGAACGCAGTTGAGGATTTTTGTAACGAGGACCTGTAAAGCTTACGCTCAAGTTATCAATCTTATTGTGATGATGAGCTCCTGTAATCGTTTGGCGTATTCTATTTTCTAGTCTATCGCGCGTAACATTTGCAGGTTTTGATTCATCTATATTGTGCAATTCATCATGAACAACTTTTTTCAAGGTATCCAATAATGGTTTTCTTGCCTTTGCTTGTACTTTTCCTGCAATGTTAACGTTCCATTCGCGTTGGTTAATCGGATTTTTTCCACGAGAAACGGTACCTCTTGCTTCGAAGTCGAGTTTATGATGATGACCTTTCTGTGAAGTCATGTGATCTATTTTAATGTGGGTCATAATTATGATCCTTATTTTGTTTTAATTAATCATATAATTTTATAACGCTTAATTATTATCTATAATAATTATGTTTTATGTAAATAGAAACAATTACGCATATATTATTTTAAGAAAGACCGATTTTGCTATTGAAAATGGCTCGTACTTTGCATACAATTTGCTTACAAAAACTAATAAAGGATTACATAGAATGCTCACGACCCAAGAAGTGCGTTCAAAATTTTGCGAATATTTTAAAAAACTTAAACATGCACACATCCCCTCTTCATCAGTTGTGCCTTTAGACGACCCCTCTTTATTATTTACAAATGCGGGCATGAATCAGTTTAAGGACGTCTTTTTAGGAAAAAGCATTCGCGATTACAATCGAGCAGTCTCCTGCCAAAAATGCATCCGTGCCGGAGGAAAACACAACGATCTTGAAAACGTTGGTCATACAGCAAGACATTTGACTTTTTTTGAAATGCTCGGAAATTTTTCCTTCGGAGACTATTTTAAAAAAGACGCCATTGACTTTGCCTGGAGCGTATCAACAGAAATTTTTAAAATCCCAGATGAAAAGATTTTCCCAACAGTTTTCGAAAAAGACGATGAAGCCTTTGAACTTTGGACAAAGTACGTCCCTGCACATAAAATTACTAAAATGGGAGAAAAGGATAACTTCTGGAGCATGGGAGAAACAGGCCCTTGTGGTCCTTGTACTGAGCTGTATTATGATCTGGGAAAAGAGTTTGGCGATTTTTCTTCTCCTTTACAAGATACAGAAGGAAACCGATTCTTAGAGTTTTGGAACCTCGTCTTCATGCAATTCAATAAAAAAGTTGACGGAACACAAGAACTTTTGCCCAAACCTTCTGTCGATACAGGAGCCGGTCTAGAACGCGTCATGTGTCTTATTCAGGGGAAGGAAAGTCTTTTTGAAATCGACCTTATGCGCCATATTATATCAGGAATAGAAAAAGTTTCAAAAAAAACCTACGATTTTCACGATCCTGTATTTGCCCCTTGTTTTCGAGTCATTGCCGATCACCTCCGATGCCTTGCTTTTGCAATTTCTGATGGCGCCCAACCCGGGAACATCGAACGCGGGTATGTACTGAGAAAAGTACTCAGAAGAGCTGTGCGTTATGGAAAACAACTCGGATTTGATAGGCCATTTCTTTCTGATATTTTGCCATACCTCATCGAAATCATGGGCCCTGATTATCCAGAGCTCTTATTGTCGAAAACAAAAATCGAAGAAATTTTTGAACAAGAAGAAGAGGCATTTTTTAGAACATTGAAAAGAGGGGGAAACCTTCTCAACCAAATCGTCGAAGAGTCAAAAGCTCACCATAAGGTTTTGTCGGGGAATGACGCATTTAAATTGAAAGACACATACGGCCTTCCTTTCGATGAAATTCTTCTTTTTGCAAAAGACTATGGTTTTTCTGTGGATACAAACGAATATGAACGTTTAGAAAAAGAAGCAAAGGAAAAGTCAAAAGCTGCTCACAAAGAAGTAGTGCATATGCATAAAGAAAACGTATATCTAGATTTTCTCGAAAAGCATGCCCATGAATGTACATTTATTCGAAATCCCAATACTCCACAAGAAGCAAAAATTTTAGGATTATTAGTAGACGGACAGTTTGTAGATGCACTGAACGTAGGACAAGTTGGAATTATTCTGACAGACAAGACTCCATTTTATGCAGAAATGGGTGGTCAAGTTGGTGATACGGGAAAAATTTTCAATGATCGAGGAACGTTTACTGTAACTGACTGCACATCTCCATATAAAGGCATAATTGCACACGTTGGAAAACTCGAAAGTGGCGTATTGTCTATCAAAGATCACGTCGTCATGGAAGTTGATTTTGATCGCAGGCAAAAAATCGCAAATAACCACACGGCAACGCATATCTTGCATTGGGCATTGCGGAGAGTATTGGGAGAACAAGCGCGGCAAGCAGGATCTATAGTCGATCAAAACCATTTGAGGTTTGACTTTTACCATCATAAAGCCCTTACATTCGATGAAATTCGTACAATCGAAGAACTCGTCAATGAAAAGATTCGTCAAAATCTTCCTATACAATCTTACGAGATGCCCTATCAGGAAGCAAAAGATAGAAAAGACATCATCCAGTTTTTTGGAGAAAAATATTCAGCTCATGTCCGTGTTATCGACATCGATTTTTCAAAGGAACTATGCGGAGGAACACACACGTCAATGACCGGAAACATCGGATATTTTCGCTTAGAAAAAGAATCGAGTATTGCACAAGGAATTCGCAGAATTGAAGCAATTACGGGGAAAAAAGCAGAAGAGTTTTCCTATCTGTTTGAAGATCGGCTTCATAAATTAGCAGATAAACTAAAAATTGTTCCTGCAAAACTCGAAGAACGCTTTGATAGAGTACTTGAAGAGGCAAAAGAATTTGAAAAGGAATTAAAAAATCTCCAAAAACATCAACTTCATCTTCTTGCAAAAAGCCTTGAAAAGAACGAACTTCCTTCTAAACTCAAATACTGTGTCCAAAGCGTAACTGTTTCAAGCGGTCTTTTAAAAACCCTTGCAGACGAACTTGCAAAAGAGCTTCCTACTGGCGTCATCGCTCTTCTTTGTATCGACAATGAAAAAGCACACCTCTTAATACGAGTCTCTTCTGACCTTATCCAAAAGGGAATAAAAGCAAATGAACTTTTACAGCTCGCTTTAAAAGATATCGAAGGGAATGGCGGAGGAAAACCAGACTCTGCACAAGGTGCAGGAAAAAATATTCAAAATAGCCCTAAGGCTCTCAACACGATTATTGCGCATCTTTCATGAATACTTTTTTTTCAGAGTGCTCAAAAAGTGAATATCTTCAAAAAGTCGAAAAGGAACTCAAAGAAGGATCCTCCTTTCTCTTTGAAAACTTAAATCCTTCGTCAAAAGCATTTATGGCATGCTATTGCCAAAATGTTACAAATAAATCCCTCATCATTTTAACAGGAACAGGACCGGAAGAATATAAGCTCTTTAATGACTTGCCAACGTTTTCATCGATGCCGATTATCGAAGTTCCTGCATGGGAAACACTTCCTTCTGAAAAAATTGCCCCAAGTCCTGATATAGTGGGCGCTCGATTTTTAGCCTTTGAAAAAATTGCAAAAGCAACCTCTCCTGTGATCGTTCTTTGTCCTTTGCAAAGTATGATCCAAAAGGTATTGGTTCGCTCTAAAATCGTCTCGCTTTTTTATGAGATTAAAACAGGAATGAAAATTGGCTTTGATGCCCTTTTAAATACACTTGCAGATTTTGGATATGAAAAAAAGGCCATCGTTTCTGACAAACAAGAATTTGCTGTTCGCGGTGGAATCATCGACGTTTTTCCCATCACAAGTCCAGATCCATTCCGCATTGAATTTTTTGGCGATGAAATCGATAACGTTCGCACTTTTGATCTTCAGACTCAAAAAACGACAGCAATTGTACCGGGATTTTCCTTGTGTAAGGCAAAAGAAGAAAAGCTCATTGAATCAGAAGAATTCTTGGGAACTATTTTCGATCTCGTCGGCCCTTCTATTGTCGTCCTCGATGATCTTGAAGCTCTTGAAGATAAATATGCGTCGTTGACATCCGTTGGAAAAATTGAAACGCGTTATTTTCTTGGGATAGAAGAACTTTTGAACCTCATTCACAAAAAGCAGTGCTTATTTTATACAAAAGGATCCTTAGAAGAACTAACGGATGTGAAAACTAAGGCAAAACCAAAAAATAATATCTATTCTGAAAAGTCAAAACCTCACAATATCTCGTTTGAGATGTTTCAAAGGACTTTTACTGCAAAGCGTTTGCCAATGGGACTTCTTCCTCTTGATCGCTTTTTCGAGATTGAATGCTATCTCGATCACGAACCCGAACACGACGAACTTTTGGATTCAATTGCACAGCTTCTGGCAACTCCTGAATCAGAAAAACACTTTGAAGGTGTGTTATTTTTGTGCCAAAAAGAATCAGAAAAGGAAAAACTTTCTGAAAAACTAAAGACAAGAGGCCTTTCTTTTTCGAGAAAACTTACGCTAAGAGATGGGTATCTTTCATCGGGCTTTGCCTTCAGTGACATAAAATACTGCATCATGCCAATGACAGAGCTTACAGGCCGCTACAAAGTAAAGCGCGAAAAAACGCGCACGGTGTATCAATCAATTGCATATGAAGCATTAGATATACTTCCGGGCGAAACAGTCGTCCATTTTAACCATGGAATTGCAAAATATTTAGGAATTGAAAAGCTCAAAAACAATGTTGGCATCGAACAGGAGTTTTTTATCCTCGAATACCATGATCATGCAAAACTTTATGTTCCCCTTACACAAGCACATCTCATAAGTAAATACATAAGCCCTCAAGAAGTAGAACCCAAATTACATACTCTTGGTGCAACGCGATGGAAAAAACAACGGGAACAAACAGAAAAAGCAATTCTTGGATATGCTTCTGAAATACTGAAAATGAGCGCACAAAGGCAGCTCAAAGGCGGATTTTCTTATCCTTCAGACTCTCAAGACATGAAGGACTTTGAAGAGCTCTTTCCCTATATTGAAACAGATGATCAGCTACATGCGATTCAAAATGTAAAAGAGGATATGTGCTCTGAAAAGGCAATGGATCGACTGATTTGCGGAGATGTGGGATACGGAAAAACAGAAGTTGCCTTGCGCGCTGCTTTTAAAGCTGCGGCAGATGGGAAAAAACAGGTTGCCGTATTAGTTCCTACAACCGTTCTTGCAATGCAGCATTACGAAAACTTTGCCGATCGCATAAATGGGTTTCCCTTAAATGTGGAAGTTGTTTCGCGATTTCGCACCGCAAAAGAAATAAAAGAGGTTCTAAAAAAACTGCAAGAAGGAAAAATTGATATCCTCGTTGGAACGCATAGGCTTTTGCAAAAAGATGTCCTTTTCAAAGATCTTGGACTTATCATTATCGATGAAGAGCAACGCTTTGGCGTGAAAGCAAAAGAACATTTAAAAACGTTAAAAGTAGGCGTCGACTGTTTGACCCTTTCTGCAACTCCGATCCCAAGAACCCTGTACATGTCGCTGATAGGTGCTCGCGATCTTTCAGTGATCAACACACCGCCACAAGACAGACTTCCCATTAAAACGGTAATTGCAGAATTTGACGACATGCTCATTCAGACGGCTCTCTTAAGAGAGCTCAACCGCGATGGACAGGTCTATTTCGTTCATAACAGAATCGAATCTATATTTTCTGTTGCAGAACGACTAAAAAAGCTTCTTCCAAAAGCAAGAATCGTCGTAGGCCACGGTCAAATGCATCCGGATGAAATTGATATAGTCTTTCATAAATTTAAAAAATATGAAGCAGATATATTAGTTACGACTACGATCATTGAAAACGGGATCGATATTCCCAATGCAAATACGATCATCATCGACAATGCCGATCAGTTTGGCGTTGCAGACCTCTATCAACTTCGTGGACGCGTAGGAAGATGGAACCGGCGAGCATTTGCCTATTTTCTCATGTCAAAGCGAAAAAACCTTTCAGAGCAAGCCCAAAAAAGGATCGAAGCGATAGCTCAATCAGGAGGATATGGCGGAGGCATGCGCGTTGCAATGCGCGACCTTGAAATTCGTGGAGAAGGTGACATTCTTGGAGAAGAACAGTCGGGACATGTCACGACCATTGGGTTTCATTTGTACTGTAAATTATTAAAACGAATGATTGAAACGTTAAAAGGAAAAGGGCCAACCTGGACGCACGAAACGAAAATCGATACGCCTTTCGATGCCCGTCTTCCGGAATTTTATGTCAACGATGTCAATCTGCGCATGGAAATGTATCAACGCTTTGGAGATGCCATGACGTTACAAGAAGCAGAAGACATTTTCAAAGAACTCAACGACCGCTTTGGAAAACCACCGGAACAAGCTCTTTGGCTTTATCATTTGACTCGATTAAAGATCATTGCCTCACAAAAAGGCTATACCCAAATCAAACTCGATAACTACTCAATCTCTTTAGAGAAAAAAGAAGGCAATACCCTCATTTCAAAGAAACAACTCTTGCCAAAAATAAAAACTCCAGAACTCTTTGAAAAGAAAGTCCTGGAGCTTTTGTAGTTTTATTTTATTTTTTCAAAATGCTGAACAACAAAATAACCCTCGACAGATTTGTCTAATCTAGCGTTGTTCAAGTAGTTATTTGCATCTTCAACCAAAGATCTTAAGTCTTTATATTTTGCAATTCCTCCAAACCCCAAATTCTGATCATAAATATACAGGTGTTGCGTGTTGATAAACCACATATGTCCAGGCGTTTCAATTGTAAAACTTTTATACCGATCATCATTTAAAATTGCCCACAGGTCTACTTTGGTAAGAGGATTGAGATGTGTTTTCTTTACCTTTTTCCAACCTGCTTTTTCAAGATCGACTTTGTGCAATTTTTTTATCTCAGCTGCAAATTTTGCTCCGAAGTTATCAATTTTCTTACACACTTCTGCTTCATGATGTGCCTGCAAAATATCGAATTCGGCTTGCTCACAGCCTGAAAAGTCAATGATACTTCTCATATCTTTCGGAGCACATTTTTTAATTTCTCGATTAAGCGGATAGATTGTCTGAAAGTATACATCTTCACAATCTTCTTTTTTCGCATCAGCATACACTGTTTTAAGAGCTTGAGCTCTTTGTTCAAACAGATCACAAATTTGTTCTTTTATGTTGTGTAACCTTGTTTTGTCGCTTTTACTTTTTGTTCCTTCGATTTTTTCATCAAATGAACTTTCTAGATTGACCCAAAGAACATCTTGCAAGCTCTTTCTTTGTTCTGTTCGCAATTTGATTCCATCCTTGAGACAACATTTTGCATCACTGACAATTTTAGACCAGTATTCTAAGATTCTTGATCTCACTTCACGAAGTGCTTGATGAAATAAAATATCGTTTACAGAAAGACTATCGAGAAGTTTTTGCGGTTCTTTATGCAACGTTGAAATTTTTAACATGCCATATGTTTTCCCAAAACATGTACCTTCTTGAAAATCTTCTTGAATTTTTTTAATCACATTTTCTTCTTGTGTCTGAGGTAATAATTTGTATTTTTGGGCAGTGAGGATTACTTTTCTTAATAATATTCCTTGTTCTGATTGAAAAAATTCCGTGGTAAATTTAGGATAAATTTTCGATTTGTCAATAAAGAATCTTCCGTCTGCATGATTTGTCACTTCCCCTCGATGACACCATTCATCTTTTGTTGAAGCTTGATCCAATGATTGATAAATACGTAGCACGACTTGAGCCAATACTGATCTAAAAGGACTTACGATCTTTCCAAATAGAGTTTGAGCCCCAAGAAGTTGTATGGATTTTTGAGGAACTTCGGAAGTAATAAATTCTCTATCTATTTCTTTACTTAGAATACCTTGATCAAAATTAAGATGATTACACATATTATACCTCACTAAAAAAATTAATTATTAAATAATATACTTACAAAAGCTAAATTAATGTATTTCATACTGAATTTATTAACAATTAAAAAAAATACTGTAGGGGTTGACAAAATGACCGTTTTCATGGTAATCTATTAGAAATAATAAAAATTTTTATGCAGATGTCTAAAAAAAATTCCTTGCCTTTTTTCAAAGAAGGCTTACCTCTAGATCTTTTCCTGCTGCGCCAACGGCGCAAATAATTCTTCCCTCTACACTTTCTTTTTTTTAAATAAATTTTTACAGAGGTTATATGTCTTCAAATGTCGATGTGACGACGTGGAAAAAGCAATCGGGTTTTATTTGGTCATTGATTGGATCTGCGGTTGGCTTTGCAAACGTTTTAAGTTTTTCTGCCCAGTGCTACAAAAATGGCGGGGGCGCATTTTTAATCCCGTATATCATTGCCTTGGTTACCTTGGGAATTCCCTTACTCATTTTGGAAGGATTTATTGGCTATCGCTGGAAGCTTCCCCTAGTCCCTTCTTATGGCAAAGTTTGGAAATCACCTGGGCGCGCACTTGGCTGGCTTGCCGTCATTGCGTGCACTACTATTGGTGCTTTTTATATAGTCCTTACAGGCTATTCTGTTGCCTATATTTATTTTACAGCTTCAGGAAGCATTCCGGAAGATACGGCTCAATTTTTTAAGCATGACTTTTTACAAGCAACGCCCTCCATTGGAGATTTCGGTAGATTTTCTATAGCAGCCTTTATAGCAACAATTACAGTTGCCATATTTTCCTGGTTTGTCCTCGTAAAAAATATTCGCGATGGGCTTGAGCGCATTTGCAGTTTATTTATGCCCATGCTTGCCATATTTATGGCAGTATTTGCAATAGTCGTCTTATTTTTGCCGGGAGCAAGTCAGGGATGGATATGGTATCTCAAACCGGATTTTTCAAAACTCTTAGAGCCTCGTCTTTGGCGCGATGTGTTCGGGCAGCTTCTTTTTTCTTTATCTCTTGGCCTTGGCATCGTCGTTGGCTACTCAAGACATACGCAAGACAACACGAACATCCCTCAGTCAATGGTACTCGTTGCAATCGGTGATTTTCTCGTTTCTTTTATCTGTGGCTTTGCAATTTTTGGTTGCATTGCTCACATGAGTTTTGTATCCGATGTCCCCATGAATCAGATTATTTCAAGTGATTCGAGTTTTGAGATTGGTTTTGTCATCTTCCCAAAAATACTTAAAATGTTTGGACCAGTCTTATCGCAAATTATTGGGCCATTATTCTTCTTTTGTGTATTCATAGCAGGAGTTACAGGACTTTTTTCGATCATTGAAAGTATCGCAGGAAATATCGAAACAGAGTTTCATCGCTCAAGGCGTGAGGCAGTCACATGGACTATAGTCATATTAGTCCTTTTCAGTGCGTTTTTTTGCATGGGAAACTCTCCCCACGTAATCGATTCCCTTGCACCTATGGTGATGGGCAATAATATGCTCGTCGGCTCTATCATGTTGTGCTTTGCCTTTATGTACCATACAAAAAAGAGATCTGAAAATATTTTTCTTTCTCATGGGACTAAAGGGTTTTCGTATTTTAGCTTGAAATACGTACTTCCCTATTTTCTTTCTGTAATTTTGATTGCAAATGTCATTTCGGAATTTCAGAATTTTACCGTGGGAAGTGCAATTCAGCTTACGTGGATGCTTTTTGCAATAGTGTGTGCAGTGACTTTAGCAAAAAAGACGAGGAATGCATAGAGATTACAACTTAAAAACCTTTACCATAGCTTGGCTGGGATGACCTTGCAACCATTGCATTAATAACTTGAAAGACGTATGGGGCCATAGCACTAATAGTAAAAGCACGACCTGCCCAGGGAAGTTGAGTAATTTCAACTGATTCTGGGGCAATACCCCCTTCTTTCAAAATCCCCGGCCCCGGTGGAGGCTCAGGAGGAGGAGTTGGTGCAGCAGCTTCGGTTGTACCTTCTGTAGGAGCATGCGTTGCACCTCCAAGCGCTCCCCCCATCCATTCTGAAGGGTTAGCCAAGGTTGCAAGCGTTCCTTGAATCGAATCTAAAGTGCTTCTAATTGCTTGTAGCGTTGACATTGTAGTCATATATCCCTGATAGGCAACGGAAACACCTGTTTCTATTCCGCTGACAACATTTGTTCCATAACCTGCCCATAATGCTGCAGATACAAAATATGCAACCGGACCCATAACGCTTCCTACAACGGGAATGCGGCTTGCCAACCCTTGTGTTATTGCAGGTATAATCAAATAACCGAGTCCCAAAGCCAAGGCTCCGGGTAAACTCAACGATCCCATAATTAAAGCATTAGCCACTAAAACCGCTGCCATGCCAAGCTTTGGAGCCAACCCTTGAAAAACATTATTAACAGTACTTGCAGGCCCTGGAGCGCTTCCATAAAAAGTACAGTTGTTATAGACATGTCCATGGAATGTTTGCGTACCACCTTTTGCTGCAACTGGCCCAACAATTCTTTCAGCAATTGCTTTTTGTTCTGCAACTTTTGCTTTATGCTCTGAAATTAACTCTGCTTCATCAATCGGCTCTTCAGCTTCTCCCTCGGGGATTTCGTTCAGCTCTCCTTTCTGGAGCATCTTTAGCTGTTTTTCAAATTCTTGTCGTGCTTTTTCCTTTCTTTCCGTAAATGTTTCTTTTGCAACTTTTCTCGCCACTTCTTTTTCTTCAGAAGATCCAGCGCGTTCGTTTATCTTTGCATTTACTGCTTCGAGTTGTCGGGAAAGAAGGTTTAGATTTTTTTCGGAAGATTTTGTATTGTTTTCCATTACAACGGTAAATAACTTACCAAATGCACTTGCAGAACCTACTTCATGTAATTTCTTATATCCGGGACTTTCGAGTGTTTCCTTTGTACTTTCTTGAATTTGATACGTCATCTCTTCGAGTTCTAACTTTAGAATTTCAATATCTAACGTCGACATTTGATCGAGTTCTGCTTTAAACGATTCAAGGGACTCAAAAGTCTGATCAATAATTTCGACTTGTTTTTCTTGTAATTTTTCTGCAAGATGAAGAGACCATTGGCTTAATCTATCATCAAACAATGCACACAAGTCAGGATGAAGACCTTTTCGAATCTGCATAAAGTCGTTGATAGAGAAAATTATATTGTCTTGAACCTGACGAAAATTCTGTGTGGTTTCAATAGATTCTATTAAATTAAGTTGTTCACTTTGCAATTTATCGCATATAGGGCTCAGAAACTTTTTTGCTTCGTTTAAAACGAGCTCATTGCACCTTTCTTCAAATTTATCGAAAGTCTTGGTCATTTCTTCGTTGTCGGGAAATGCTTTTTGTAGAGCAGCTCTTCTATCGTGAATGTCTTTTAAAATTGGCTGATAAGCCATTAATACTGCATGCATGCGTTCTGGCGCATTTCCCATGGTGACAGTATTAGGATCAAACAAAGAATGGTTTTCGCCTTGAAACTTCACTATAGAAATTGCCGCGTTAACATCCCACGTTTCAAGCTCTAATTGTTTTGAAAGAATCTGCAACTGAAGTAAATTTGTATCGTTTCCAAGTGTAGAACTGATTTCTTTTGACGCTGTTGCGCATTCTCTTCGCAAATCTGCGGCAACGAGGGCTCTTTCATCACTACCTGCAGTATTTTCTTCAATTTTTTTCATTATTCCATCTGCATGACCAAAATAGCGATTAATTTTTGCCCGAGTAGATGGCAATTTTTTTTCCATATCGGATAATTTATCTTCTGCATTCTGTACTTTTTGCAAAAGGACATCTATTGTAGATTCTGATGCAGTCTTATTTTCTTTCAATTCTTGTACGAGTTTGATTCCTTCTTGTCTTAACTCGGCAATATTGTCATTGACTTGTTCAAGTGGTACAGTATTTAAAAGACCGTCGATCTTTTTTTCATATCCATCGATCTTTTCTTGCATTTTTGGCAGTGCACCTTGTACTTCCTGAATCTTCGTTTGAATATCCTTTACTTTTTCAAAATTAATCCTTGTTTCTGAAGATAAAGTATTGACCGTTCTCATCAATTCTAAATAATCTCGTAAGGTATGAGTATCGGGGGGGTTTTTTATAACTTGGTTTATTCTTTCCTGATTTTGTGCAACTTGTTCTGTTAGCAAGCTTATTTCTTCCTGAATTTCTTTTGTAAGGAGTTCTTTTTTTTCTGTGATCGCTGTAAGAGCCGGGGAAATTTCTTCTATTTCTTTTCCCACTGTAACTGCTCGCGCTTTTACTTCTTCTTTCCCTTTAACATGTCTTTTTTCAATTTTCTGTTCAATGTCTGAGAGTTTTAGAGAAAGTGCTTTTATTTCTTCTGATATGTTGATGAGCGTAGTTGTAAGTTTTTTTAGTTCTTCGGATGAGGGGTTTTGAGCTATTTGATCTTGTATTTCAGATAATTTTTCCTTATTTTCTGCAATTTTATCATGTAAACTATCAATTTCTTCCTGTTTTTTTTCTGACAAAATATCTTTTTTCTTATCTATAGCATCAAGTCTCGAGGATAATGCTTTCAGATCATTTTGTGCTTTATGTGTTAGAGTTTTTATATCTCGTTTACCTGTTATCTCGGCTGAAACTTCTACAATGTGTTGCAACTGTTTTTGAAGTTTTGCCTTTTTTGCTTGCGGCATCGTCTTGGCATGATCGATTTTAAATTTCAAATCATCGACAAATTTCGAAATTACAAGAGATGGGTTGTCACTGAATTCTTTTTTTTCAAGAAACTCTTTATCGCCTTCAGACATATTTTTAAGGACATTTTTCTGATCTTTAAGGGTTGCTTTTTGTGCATTTACTAAAAGCTTGTCGAGATAGGCTAAATTAGATTCCAAGTCGAAGAGTTTTACTTCTTTTGATTTGAAGTCAAAAACTTTTTTAAAGAATCGGGAAACGCTACCCCAACCTCTTAAAGATTTTGGCTTTTCTTCAATAGCCCCTTTTTCAAAGGACGCTATTAAAAGTGCTCCTAATCTGTCTTCTCTTTTGCCTCCAGCAGGAGCTTTGTCGATAAACTGTTCGCATTGAATTGAAATGGAAAGTAACTTTTCATAGGCATCAGATGGTGAGGGAACTGATGATGAGACCATAAAACATCCTCGCTTTATAATCTCACCTTATGACTATCAATATTTTTTTTCGATAAAAAATAGCTTACCTTTTCTTTAGTTTTTTGATCTCTTTTTGCATTAATGCATAATTATCGCGAGAAAATAAAATTTGAATGTATTCATCGATGACTTCTCCATCAGGAGTTATCGCGGTAAACTTGCGATAGTCTTTGGAAATTTCGACTTTACAGAACTGGCGCGTACTGGCAGTTTTTGCAAGATATGTAGTTCGGGATGCTTTTTTTGGGGTACGAGGTTTTACTCCCCAAGAGCCATCTCCTATGTAGACGACGCCATTTGGATCGGGATCTCCATTGAGAAGGGGAAATGTGCGTTTATAGGCATGATCGTGATTTTCAAAAGCAGCATGGAGTTTATAGCGCTCGAATAGAGGAACCCAGTTTCTTCGAACAGAGGTTGAATAATTAGATCGAAAAAATCGAACACAAGGATATCCTGGAACGTGATATATCGCAAAGCGATGCAACAAATTACTTTGAGATTTTAATTCTTTTTCAAGCCAACTCGATTGCTCTCCTGCAATGGGATGAGTGTGTCCTGAATCTAAAAACGTCAATCCCAAATACGATCCGAAATGGAGGGAATTATAGCCTTGAGGGCCCGGCATGGCAAAAAACGAGTAAAACAATGGAGCTTCTTCAGGCGTTTGGTCGAATCCACCTTTTACTTCGTGATTACCAATACAAGGAAGCAATGGTATCAAAAATCCATCCGTCGTCACCATCGTATCATTCCAGCACTTTAACCATAAAAGCCAGCGGCTAAAGTCTTCTTTTTGAGTTTTAGCTGAAGGTGCAGCATAAGCGATATCTCCTCCGATCAATACAAAGCGAGGATTTTGCTTTGCAGCTTGTACATTTGTATTGTACAGATATTTGAATTTGCTGTTATAGGTATCGCCACCTGCACAAAAGACAATTGGATTTGTCAGATCTTTTGGCATGGTACGAAAGCGATATTCTTTGTTACTCTTTCCAAAACGAAAGCAATAGCAAGTATCCGGCTCGAGGTTTTCAAGGAGTGCTTTATGCACCAAAAAAGGGTGGTCTTCTGGAACGGGAGTATGTTCTCCTTTTGAACTTTTCCAGGGGAGGTCTATAGGAATATCTTTTTGAATTTCATAAAACTCGATGTCATCATCTGCGTCTTGCATCGTCGAAAGCCATTGAATGGTCATCGTCGTCGTCGGATCTTTTTGCCACGTAAGATATAGAGCAACAGGAATGTAGTCTTTTTGGAACTCGGCAGAAAGCTTTCCAAAAAATATGCTACCGAGTCCAATAAAGAATATAAAAAGTACTCTAAAGGGCGTAAAAGTCCTTAGCATGTAATCCCATTTAAGATTTATCGAGTAATGATTGCGCCATCTTTTGGAGCAGTTCATTACTTCTCGTTAAAAAAGTTTGAAACGTCGTCGGATCCATTTCTTTTTGACTCAATAACGATAAGTCATATACATGTTGCATCATGGATTTTGCAAGTTTCGGATCTTTTTGTTTTAACTGATAAATGATATTTACAAGAGTACTATTTGTATTTAATACAAAAGTTCTTTGAATTGCGCTCTCATAAGAGTTGTCGTTTGCCATTCTTGCCATATACTCTCGCATTCTGCGATCATTTTCTTGAATGGATAAAAATCCCGGGATTTCAGAACTTTGTAAACTCTTTGCTTCAACTTTCAGATTTGGACTTTCGACACTTTCTTTTACAAATTCTGCCATGAGGGTGCTTACAGTTTTACCTTCGGCATCTAAAAGAGTCTTTTCTTTTGATTTATCTAGGAGACTTTCATCAATTTCGGCATCGATGCGCTTAAAGCGCACACCTGGCATGTGCCTTTCGATGTGAGACATAACAGCTGTGTCAAGAGGAGATCCCCCAATCAGCACTTCGAGCCCTTTTGATTCGTACATTTGCAAAAGTGGCTTTGCATGTTGTTCATCTGCAACGTAAAAGATTGTATTGGACGATTTTTCTTTATTGTTCTGAAGGTAATCTTCGATTGTGGTCCACGTCCCTTTTGTATTTTTCCAAATGAGGAACTCTTTTGCTCGTTCGTAAAACTTATCATCTTGAAGAAGACCGAGTTTTACGATCAGCTCACAGTCTTGCCAGCACTTTAAAAATCGCTCGTGTTCTTGTTTGTATAAAAGAGAAAGAGCATCTGCTACTTTCTTTGCAACGTGAATACCAAGCTGTCGTACTGTTTTATCTACTTGAAGATAACTTCTTGAAACGTTGAGAGGAATGTCAGGGCTATCGATTGCCCCCTTAAGTACTGTCAGATATTCTGGTAAGATATCTTTGCAATTGTCTGAAACGAACACGCGGTTGGAATATAAATTGATTGTGCTCTTATTGATGTCGAAATCTCTTCGCAGATGAGGAAAATACAATATTCCTTTGAGGTGGAAAGGATAATCGACATTGAGATGGATCCAAAATAAGGGCTCTTCTTCAAAAGGATACAGTTTTTTGTAAAAATCGATATAGTCTTGATGCGTGCAATCTCCCGGTTTTTTTTGCCATAAAGGCTCTTGAGGATTTATTTGTGATCCATTGAAAAAGATGGGATAGGGCAAAAAGGAACAGTACCGACGAAGAGTTTTCATGATATGCGATTCATCTAAAAACTCATCGTGTTCTGGATTGATGTGGAGGATAATCTCAGTTCCTGCTTCTTTTTTCCCCCCCGCTTGAATTTCGTATTCAGCAGTGCCATCAGATGTCCATAACACAGGCTCTTGACTTGGAAGGCAAGAAAGAGATTGCACATCGACGCGATCTGCTACCATAAATGCAGAGTAAAAGCCAAGGCCAAAATGTCCTATAAACGGATCGTTGAGTTGGTACGATTTTATAAACTCTTCTGCACCTGAGA
>JBDHQC010000121.1:0-5140 GCA_039806815.1 Parachlamydiales bacterium | reverse complement strand
GAAGCAGGTTAGATATGAGACAAACAACAAAGATCATAGTTTTACTATGGCCAAGTTGGTTTGGCATAATAGATGACCTGCTACAGAAAACAGCAGGGGACAAATAGGTAGCCAATCGGCTTTAAAAGCTCATGTCTAAACACATGAGCTTTAAAACTTTAAAGAAGTACTAACAATGCCAACTTATGAATATCACTGCGATGCATGCGGAAAAACTCAAGAAATTGTGCATAGCATAAAAGAAGATGCAAAAACAATCTGCCCTCTTTGCCATAAAGAAGCACTTCACCGCGTTCTTCCAAAAGATGTTTCCTTGCAGTTTAAAGGCTCAGGGTTTTATATCACCGACTATGCCAATAAGCCCAATAAAGAAGATCCTCCTCAAGGAGGATGTCACAAAGGGCCTTGTGGATGTAAAAAGACTTGAAAAGCTCTATAGTTTTTTGCACTGTAAACACAGCCAATCGGATTTTGTGCTTATTTCTGCAATTTGAATAGAGTAGTCTAAAAGCCAATTTCTTACTTTTTCTAGCTCAAAAGAAAAAAAGCCTGAAAGTATGAGCATGTCAACCTTTTCGATCAAATTCTTGTGCGTCTGAAAAGCAATTTGCATTTCTGAAAAAATCATGTTGCAAATGACGATACATGGTATTTCTTCATCAATCAGAAAAGTACCGTCGGAATGAATCTCGATTTTTTCTTGAAGATTGTTTTTCAATACATTTTCCTTTGCAGCAACAAGTGCATCTTTATCAATATCAATGCCATATGCATGAAATGCTCCTAAATGAATTGCAGCGATGCTCAATATGGCACTTCCTGTACCAATGTCAATGACGATCTTGTTTTTCACAAATCGTGCCATCATTTCTAAGACTGAAACAGTTGTTGGATGAGAACAGTCTCCAAAAGCATGTCTTGGAAGTAAACGGACTATTGCAGAACAATGAGGAGCATATTTTTGTAAATCTATTTCAATGAGACCATCTTTAAAAGCCGGGGCAAATGCTTTTGCTTGCTCTATCCAATCAATCTCTTCATAATCCAGGAGCTCTACAGAAGCATCTATTCCTTTTTGTAGTAAATTAAGGCAAAGCGTTTCAAATTCTTTTTCTTGAATTTCTAAAGAATATTCAAAACAGGAATGTTCGTGCTCAATTGAAAAATGGCATGCAATTTCCCATTGAGAAAGGATATCTTCGATATTTTTATTGGTTTTGAGTACGTATTTCATAGTTTAATGAAAAAGTATACCATTTCTTTACTTATTTTACCTTCCAGAAAGTCGGCAAGAAAAGGACGAAAAAGATATAGAATTCCAGTCTTCCGAGAAACATCCAGATAATACAGATGCTTTTTCCAAAATCTGATAAAAAGGCACAGCTTTGAAGGGGGCCGGCTGCGCGAAAAGAGGCTCCTGTATCGTTGATCATGCAAGCAGATAGTCCTAAAGAGGTTTCAAGGTCTACTCCGTTTAATACTAAAAGAAGTAAACCAATGAGTGCTGAAAGTACCATCAGTAAAAAAAAGCACAACACCCCAATCGTGGTTTTTGAATCAATTTCTCTTGTGCCAAGGCGTAGTACTTTTACTTCGTTTGTTCGAAATAGAGATTGTACAGCATAGCCACTTACAAGAAGAAGAATGCATAATCGGATGCTCTTTATCCCTCCGGCGGTAGATCCGGCCATGCCCCCCATGAACATTGTCACGAGCATCATGCTTTGCGTAAAAAATGGCCAATTGTCGTAATTTGCTGTTGCAAATCCAGTGCTCGACATCGATGAGATGACTTGAAAAAAACCATAGCGCATCGATTCTACTGCGTTATACGTTGCCTTCCCATTTTCAGGAGAATCGACGAGAAGAAATTTCTTCGTTCCATAAAGATCAAAAGAGACCAACATGCAAGAAATGAGAAGTGTAAAAAAGAACATGAGGTATTCCGGTTGCAAAAGCCGCCACAGTTTTCCTTTGTAAAGGTAGTAGTAAATACAAAAATTTAAACTGCCGAGCACCATGAAAATCATAATTACGATTTCCATCGATGCTGAATTGTAGGCACCAATGCTGCCATTTTTTCCGCAAAATCCACCTGTTGAAATTGTAGCAAGAGAAAGTGTACAGGCATCAAAAAGGGGAAGTTCCTTATTTGCCCACAAAAGACTTAAAACACAAAAAAAGGAAAGTAAAAGATATGTAGATATCAGAACGAAAGCAGTTTGTCTGATTTGGGGAAAAAGTGGCACGAACATCGGTCCTGTCGATTCATAACGAAATAATACGCTTCCTTGTTGTCCAAGTAGTGGCAAAAGAGCAATAAAAAGTATGACCATGCCAAGGCCACCGATGTATTGTAAAAAAACGCGCCAAAAAATAAGTCCATGAGGAAGTGCTTCTACACCATATTTTTCAATGGTATTTGATGCCGGGTCAATAATAGGTGCGACAGTTCCATAAAATGTATATGTTATTTTCTGAAATTCGGTAAGAGTTAGCTGTATCGGAATTTCTCTTCCATTTTTATCGTATTCTTTTGAATGAATGATTGTCGAACCGGTGGTTGTTATCCCTGAGACACTTTCGAAAAAAGAATCTGTAAAAGAAGAAATTGTCCCACTCAAAAAAAAGGGAAAAGCTCCAACAAGTGCTGTAATAAGCCAAATGCTTATAACAGACAAAATTCCTTCGCGTAAAAAAATTGCTTTTGTTTCATTTTTTGTTACAAACTTTAGAAACGTGCCAATTAAAATACAGGCGAAAGTGATTTCTAAAAAAGGCACCACAGGCTCGTTGGGATAATATTCAGGGTTTGCACCAAAAAGAGAAAAATACAAAGAAACGAAAAAACCAATGCCACATAAAAACGAAAGAAGAAAAAAATAGACCCCAATAATTCTAAGAATGCCTTTGTAGTTCATTGTAAGAGGGTTTTCTCCAAAAATTTTCTGTGTTTAGGACTTGAGAGTACGATTATATCATTTTTCGGAGCAAGAATGTGTGACCCTTGAGCTATAAAAAAACGGCCTCGATCATAAATTACTGCTATGAGCATATCTGGAGGGAGTTTTGGGCCCAAAATTGAAAGGGGAATTCCTGCGATCGGCGAATCATGTGACACGCGAAGTTCTATAAGTTCACAACGCCTATCATAGAGTGTAAAATATGCAGATATTTTATCTCCTTTTGTTAACGCCAAAATTCGATCGTTACTCAGCGCTTTTGAAGAAATAATGTGATGAATACCTTGCTCTTTTGCAAGGCTTATACTTATAGGATCTGAAATGAGAGCGATAACTTTTTCACACCCTAGCTCTTTTGCATACATGCTTTGTGCCAGGTTGTTTTCTTCTATATCTCCACAGGCAATAAATGCATCAACTTTTCCGATTTGTTCTGACTGAAAAAAATCATAGTTCATATTCGGTTGATATAAAACGACGACGCCTTCGAGTTCTTTTGCAACGTCATGAGCTTCTGTATATGAGGGAATGACGAGACGTACGGAAAGTTTTTTCTTTTGAAGAAATCTTGCAAGAGTTATGGAGGTTTTTGTTCCTCCTACGATCAAAACAGATTTTGGCATTTTATGGGTAAGGCCAAAAGATTGGAGTACTTTTGTTATTTGATTTGCATCGGCAATGATCGTTATTTCATCATTTTGCAGTATACTATCATTTCCGTGAGGAAAAATAATTTCCTGTTCCTTTCCTTTTTTTCGAGCGATAAGTCCAATCATAAAGCCCGAATTTTGAGTGTTTATTTGTGAAAGCGATTTTCCGATGAGAGGACAATTTTTTGGGATTTCAAATGTTCTGAGCACGGCGTTGCCATGAAAAAAAGATTCTGAATTAAGACCGTGATGAAAAACGATTTTTGCTATTTGCTCTTGTGCTAAAATTTCAGGGACTACAGCATAATCAACGTGAAATATGCGTGCCACATCGAGTTTTTCGTCGAGAAAATAGCATTCAGAAAGACGTGCTATTGTCGTTGGATTTGCCCTCATTTTTGCCATCGCCGATGCGACGAGATTGGTGTTTGGATCGTCTGTAAGTGCCAATAGAAAATCAGTTGGCTCTTGGAGTAATTTTGCCAATAATCTCGGATCTTGAGCAAATCCCTGTTCAATTGCTATGTCCATTCGTGCTTGACATGCTTTTAGTTTATCTTCATCTCTATCTACAAGCGTTACGCTATGTCCATTTTCACAAAGACTTATGGCAATAGATTGGCCGAACCTTCCTGCCCCTAAAACGATACTTCGCATGAATTTTGCCCTTAAAGGTATTTCTTTAAATCTTTACTGATACTGATTTCTGAATCAATAGCTGTTTGACAACTTCTAATTTAAAACTCCTATTGGTCTCAAACAGAACGCTCAAGCAACCCATACTATTACGCCAAAGCAACTTAAAGGCTAGTAAAACTATGATGCGAGTCTTGCTCTAATCTTGCCTGTTTTTGCTCTATCGGCTTAAGACAAAGACGAACCCAATCGGATTTAAAAAATCGATTCTTGAAAGAAAACGCTATATTTCGTATGATGGTCGTCTTATTTGCACTGGTAGCTCAGCTGGATAGAGTACCTGGCTACGAACCAGGGGGTCAGAGGTTCGAATCCTCTCCAGTGCATTTTCTTCATTTAAGCGATAATTTTTCAAAATTCTCTACAAGTTTACTTTCACAAGTATGGTTCCTGGAACGCGATTTCGTATTATGCCAACACAAAAAGTTTAATGGCAGTGTCGTAAGTATTTGTAAGGAAAAATTGTCATTCTCTATGAGAAGTTTTACGTTTTCTTGCAAAGATGGATTTGCAAGGTCTTTTATTCCTTTAAGCCTTAGTACTTTGAGATTTTTAAGACTGCCTAGACCTGTGTAGTCTTTGATATTCGTATGAGAAAGATCCAAATGAGTAAGACTCTCTAAACTGTCTATTCCCTGAAGCGAGGTTAAATGAGGATTGTGGGAAAGAGACAATTTTTTGAGATATGGCATTCCTATAAATGCTGCAGGAGATGTGATTTTTGAATTCTTGAGCATAAATAATTCAAGTTTACGGCATTGGGAAGTAATCTGAAAAAGATCGAGATTATCAAGAGATGGGCAAGAAAGTATTAGCCCGGATATATCTTTT
>JBDHQC010000120.1:0-5160 GCA_039806815.1 Parachlamydiales bacterium | reverse complement strand
CTTTTGACACATAAAATGGTAAGTATGATGTCACCCGGGTCTGTAATCGTCGATGTGGCAATTGACCAAGGAGGATGTTCTGAAACATCCAAACCAACATCGCATTCTGAGCCTACATATGTCGTCGACGGTGTCATTCATTACTGTGTGACAAATATGCCGGGTGCATGTGCAAGAACATCGACACAGGCACTTACAAATGCAACTATGAACTCTGCATTGAAAATTGCAAACAAAGGATTTAGAGCTGCATTAAAAGAAGACAAAGGTCTTCGTAATGGCTTGAACGTGTTCTTTGGAAAGGTGACACATCCGGAGGTTGCACACGATCTTCGATATGCATATCATGCACCGGAAGATGTTCTCTAATTTTTTTCTTACCTTAAAGAATTGTAAATTATAACATAAGGGATACAGATTTGTATTCCTTATGTATTTTATCCGAACAGGTTTTTCGTATGAGTTTTCCTGATTTTCTTGAGCCTTTTCGGAAAAATGCGGAATTGCTCATCGAAAAGAAAGCAATTCGCGATCTGTTCTTTTCTTCTTCGACCTATTATATCGAAGTGGTAGAAGGCGATACTTCCTATTGGGTTTTTCTGCAGCTTGGAAGTGATAATGAAGTAAAAGACATTTTATGCAGTTGTGAAGAATCGTCTGAAAATGGCGCTTGTTCCCATATGGCAGGAGCATGCCTTTTTGTTTTTTCATTTGGCATGAAGCCATTGCACATGCGGTTTGAGCGATCCTTCTGGAATTTACTTTTTACAGAATACTTCAAAGCATGTGAACTTGATTTACCTCAAGTTGTACAGTCACAAGGACTCGTCGAGGTCCGTACACAGAAAAACGTAAAACTTTTTTCTCTAAAGCCAAATCGCAAAACGCTTCAAAAAGTAAAAGATCTTGTAGTTTCAAGACGAGAAGAAACGGAAGAAAATTCGATTAAATTTTCAAATCTTTCAGAATCAGAATTAGGAAAATGGCATAAAGGGGCTCCAAGCTTTTCTTTGAGATATGAGCTTTCTTTATTTTCAGACGTTGCAAAATTTCTTTTTTATCTAGAAGAAATGAATAAATTAGACAGTCTCGAGTATGTTCTCGAAAAGAAAGTTCCAAAGGCTGCACTATTTTCTTTCGAAGATCTACATGTTACTTGCGAAATCTTGCCACAGAACATCGATGAATTTGTCCTTCAAGTAATTCCGCTACAAAATAAAGTGTTTGGGGTAGGGCAAGAAAAAAGACAAGCGACATTTCGTTATGATTCGAAGAAAAAAACACTCATCGAAATAGGACAGATAGAAGGGAATAAAATCTCGGGAGGTACAAGCTTCTGGGAATTTTCAAAAGAGAAGGGATTTCAAATCGAGGGATTAAGGAAAGACACCTCTTTTCATTCTCCAAAACTGATAACCCAGTTCTTTGATGAAGAATTTCAGTTCGGAAAAGATAGAATTGAAAAGTATCGCGTTGATGAATCCATTCATAGACTTCAATATAAGGCCTTTTTAAATTCTGATAACGATTTACAAATTGAGACCTTTTTGTTCGAGCCAGAAGACCTTGATTTGCCTCATTCGTGGTTTTATGCAAATTGGGCTTTTTGCGAACCCTTTGGGTTTTTTAGAATTGAGCAAGCAAAATTTCCACATGCAAAGTACATCGTAAAGAAAGAAGAGATGACGTCCTTTTTCTTCCAGCACAGGGCGTGGCTTTCTCAAATCCCTGGATTTCAAGTTCACATTGCAAAATACGAAGAAGAGTTGCTTTATGAAGTGTTGTATGATGGCTCGCTAGTGTTTCATTCGAAGTTGCAGGAAAAAAAGCACGACAAAAATGTTATCGATCTTGGCGATTGGATTTTTGTAGATAAAGAAGGCTTTTATATGAAAAAAGTCCCTTCAAAAGATCTCATCATACCCCAAGATGCACCTATAATCTTTTTAAAAGTTCCTGAATTTATCCGAAGTCACGTAGAAATCCTCCATACCGTTCCTTCATTTTTTTCAAAAGAATGCCCGATTCAAAAAGTAGCCTTAGACATCCGACTCAAAAAAAGAAAAGTCGTATGCACCCTCATTTATTTTTGGCATTACGAAAATGAGAAAAGAAACTCGAGGTTTTACGATGAATATGTCTTTATACAAGGCAAAGGATTCTTTCGCATACCTTCTCAATTTCGCCTTGAACATCTCAATCAGGAAATTTTGCTTTCCCATCACGAGGCATTCAGTGTTTTTATTCAAGAGACTCTTCCAAAATTAAAGCAAGAACATGAGTGCTTCATAGATCCGCGGCTTGAAAAAGCAAATCTTGCAGAATGTCAGCTTCTTTTAAAAGGTCAATCAAAAGATCTTTCTCAAGACAAAAATTTATTTGACGTCGTATGGAAAAGTGCTTTAGGTTCTGTTTCATTATTTGACTTATTGGATGCAAAAGCTCAAAACGAACGGTTTGTTCCCACGCAAGCAGGGATTGTAGACCTTGAAGACGAGCGATTTTTGTGGCTCAAATTCTATCAAAATAAAAAGGTTTCAAAACAAGAAGGAATCTTTCTTCATAAGCAAGATCTTTTGAGACTTGGGGCTTACGAGGCGCAATTCCAAAAGCTCGTCGAAGATAAAAATGCAATTGGTGCAATTGTCGAAAAACTAAAAGTAGATAGTGTGCATAAACCTTGTGACATGAGCATGTTACAAACCATTTTGCGAAACTACCAGCAAATAGGAGTAGAATGGCTTTGGTTTTTATACCAAAACAATTTGTCGGGGCTTTTGTGCGACGATATGGGCGTCGGAAAGACACACCAGGCAATGGGTCTTTTTGCTGCAATCTATAAAGAAAAGAAAAATGAAAAACGCCCATTGTTTTTCATAGCATGTCCTACAAGCCTTGTCTTTCATTGGCATGATAAACTTGCAAAGTTTCTTCCAGAGCTTCGCGTCAATGTCTACGCAAAACAAAATCGCTCGTTAGAAGATCTCGAAGAAAATTACGATGTCGTTGTTACAAGCTATGGAATTTTGCGAAATGAGTATGAAAAACTGAAAAAATTTTCCTTTGAAGTCGCAGTTTTCGATGAGCTTCAGATTGCAAAAAATCACGAAAGTCAAATTTATTCTGCACTGATGAATGTCAATGCAAGAATGCGACTTGGCCTTACCGGAACCCCTATTGAGAATAACTTACGCGAACTAAAAAGCTTATTTGATCTGATCCTGCCGGGGTTTATGCCTCAAGAGTCTGAATACAGAGAATTGTTCATAAGGCCAATAGAAAAAGAAAGCGATGCAAAAAGAAAAGACCTTCTTTCAAGTTATGTAAAGCCGTTTGTTCTGCGAAGGAGAAAACAAGATGTCCTTTCAGACCTTCCTGAAAAGACAGAAGAAATTTTATCTGTAGAACTCATAGGAGAGCAAAAAACGCTCTATAAACAAGTAGCATTAGAATATGCATTTCCCTTGATTGAAATTGTTCAGGATCAGTCTCAAGCAGTGCCCTATATGCACATCTTTGCACTTTTGTCAAGCCTCAAACAAATTTGCAATCATCCTGCTGCATACCTCAAGGATGTCGAAAACTACGAGCAGTATGAATCTGGAAAGTGGGATTTATTCACAGAGCTCATTGAAGAAGCAGAAGAAAGCGATCAAAAAGTCGTCGTCTTTTCTCAGTACTTATTCATGCTTGACATTATAAAAAAGTATCTGGAAAAAAATAACATTCTATATGCCGAGATCAGGGGACAAACAAAAAATAGAAAACAAGCAGTTGACTTCTTTCAAAATGATCCACAGTGCAAAGTCTTTTTAGGATCCCTTCAAGCTGCAGGTCTTGGCATCGATTTAACTGCAGCTTCCATCGTCATTCATTACGATCGTTGGTGGAATGCAGCAAGAGAAAATCAGGCAACTGATCGCGTCCATAGAATAGGCCAAACGCGAGGTGTCCAGGTCTTTAAATTCGTCACACAAAGTAGTGTCGAAGAAAACATCGACACTATGATCTCCAAAAAATCAGGTCTGTTAGAAGATATCATCGCCTTTGACGATCACCAAATGATCAAAAAGATGTCCCGCGATGATATCGTCAATTTGTTGGAGTCTATTACGAAAGGATTATAATTTATTTTTCATTACAGCGGTGACGCTGAAATTCAAGTATCTTACAGTGGCTTCTAATGCTCTATCGTTGTTTTCTTAAAAAAATCCGACCGGTTTATCTAAATTTTATTTGAAAGAAATTATGACTATGGTAAAATGACTATGTACATAATGGGGGAGCAATGAAACGCATTATCCAGGCGGGCAAATTTAAAGCGGAATGCCTAAAAATTATGGACGAAGTCCATGCAACAAAACAGAGCGTTATAATAACGAAACACAATAAACCAATCGCAAAGCTTATTCCCGTCGAAGAGAATAAGACAGACTTATTTTTTGGTAGAATGAAGGGTACGGGTCGTATTAAAGGTGATATAATTCAACCAATTGGAGAAGAATGGGATGCCTGTTCATAAAAAATTAAAACAACATAAAATTTTACTCGATACACACGTTTGGATTTGGGAAATGTTTGGGGACAAACGACTTAGTAAATCATTTAGAAAAGAAATCGAAGAAATTAGAAAAAATGGGATTATATATCTTTCTGCAATTTCTATATGGGAATTAGGCATGTTAGTGGAAAAGAAAAGAGTAGAACTTGATATGGACTGTTTGGACTGGGTTGAACATGCATTATTAGATTGTACTCTTTTACCATTAGCTCCACGCACTTGTATCTTGAGTTGTCGTTTACCTGAAAATGACCATGGGGATCCAGCAGATAGAATAATTATAGCATCTGCTAATGAGAGTAATTCAATCCTTGTTACACATGATCAAAAGATTTTAAATTATGGGAAGGGAAAATTTTTAGATGTATATGATCCATGTAGTTAGAGTACAAGGAAATTGCATGAGGAAATAATTTGATATTTCAAGCGGAATTATGGAGATGTTGCCTTTTTTACTCGGGGCTAAAATTGGGGCCAGGTCAATTCTTTCCTGATAATATTTTAATATAAAATATTTATATTCAATTCATTGCGAATAAAAATTTAAAATAAAAAATTAAATTTGTTGCAAAATTCAAGTTGAATCTTTGATACTCTCG
>JBDHQC010000119.1:0-5183 GCA_039806815.1 Parachlamydiales bacterium | reverse complement strand
GAAAACGAGTGTGAAAGCATCGATAAGTAAACGAGGAGCATTCCTCATCGAGTCTTTTTTGATGATTGCAAACAACCTCATCTATTTATCAATGTGGTGGATATTTTTTAATAAGTTCCAAGACATACGAGGTTGGAATTTGACCGATATGATAACTCTTCAAACAGTTGGAGTTGGGGCATATGGATTGATGCAAATTTGCTTTGGAGGTGTAAGGAATTTATCAAAAACTATCGTAAGCAGTGATCTCGATCCTTTCCTGACGCAACCAAAAAATATCTTGCTCCACATTATGGGAGCAAAGTCATTTTCAAAGGGCTGGGGACACCTCTTAACATGTGTGATACTCATCATTTTGGGAAATCTTGCAACACTTGAAACTCTCCCCTTACTTATTCTTTCCATCTTTTCTGGCTGTTGCGTTTTTACCTCAATCCACATAATTGGCCATAGTCTTCCTTTCTGGATGGGATCGATAGAAAATCTTTCGAAAAAATACTGCGACATTCTCTTTCTATTTGTGCTTTACCCTTCAAATATCTACTCAGGACTTTTACAGATCGTCATGTTTACTCTTATTCCCGCAGGTGTGATCACATATCTCCCCGTTCAACTTATCCGCAATTTTTCCTATCTACAACTTTTTGTCCTACTTATAAGCTCTCTTGGTTTTAGTATCGTTGCATGGTTTGTCTTTTATTCCGGCCTTAAAAACTACGAATCCGGAAATCGATTTGGTATCCGGGATTAGTTTCCCTTTTTCAAAAAATGGATATATGTAAAGATCCTGATTTTGAAACTGTAAAGGAAAACACTAATGGAGCTCGAAGGATCGCATTTTCCTGAATTCAGGCCAGAAGATAGTCAAATATCAAAAACAACTCGTCGAGGACAATCTCAAAAGCCTCGTCGTCCGCAAGATGCAATTGCAGAGAATGTCATAAAACAACAAGACCTCGTCGTTGCAGGACTTGTTCAGCGTGGAAGGTTTGCAATGATCGAAACTCTTTCGAAATTGCACGAAGGGTTTAAAGAATTCAAAAAAGCGCCTATTCAACGTACAAGAGAAGTCCTCCCATCTCCTGAAACAGTTTTAAATTCCGTCAAAGGACTCGGATTTACTGCTTTAAACGCAGCACACGACGTTCTCATGAACATACATTCTTCTGCATTGGTACAACATTCTGCAACAGAAATTACAGCAATCGCAGCAGGTGCAACTCTCGTCGGCGCAAGTAGTTTTCAATTCGTTGCACATACCTATGGCATGATTAAAACCTTTAAGAATATTTACGATACAAAAAGATCAATTAACAAAATTCACAACGAAGTAGACATCGATCCTCTTACAAAAGAGGCAAAGTATACAAAAGAACAACTCGTACAACTTGACAAGTTATATGCCGATAAAGGCGAGTTAAAGGGAAAAATATCCAAGCTCCTCATTTCTGACGTTCCGAAATCATTTTTAGACGTTGCAAGTGGGGCTTTACTATTAACTGCCTCCATCGGAAGACTTGCAGGAACAATAGGTCAAGCTGCAATGCCCGTTCTCATGACAGCGGTTCATGTTGTTGGTTACGTAGGAGCAGGGGTTGGTTTTATCCTTGGAATTTGGGGTCTACAAAAATCTATACGTGGATTGTATAAAGACTATAAAACCCATCGCGAATTAAACAATAGAAGAAAACATCTCGATGAAAACTTCGAAAAACTATCGGTGAGTTTCAAAGAAAATAAGAATGTGCACGTAGATCAATTGCGAATTATCGAAGAGATGCGTCTTGATCAGGATGTAATAAAGAAAAATCGGGAATTTTCACTTCATGTTTTTGGATTTTGTCTAAGTACGATGGCAGTGGTAGGAGCAGGGGTTGCAATTGGAGCTGCTGCAACACACGGAGGGGCTGTGATTGGTCTTGCAGTAGCAGGACTTGCATTAGCAGGAATTAGCATCGGTGTTCAGGTTGCATCATTTATCCATTCAAGGCAATTAGGAAAGAAAATAGAGGCAAAAAAACAAGAACTTACACAAAAATTAGAAGGACAAACACTAGGTGATGTAATCGTAAGGCTTGGAGAAGAGATCAAAAAAATGCCTTTAGAACAAGTAAATACTCTTGCGTCGTATTATGGGGTCGATGCTGACACATTGCAAAAGAACCCTGAATATATGCTATCAACAATTTATGCTGACTTACTTCCCAAAACAAAAAAACTTCTAAACTGACTGGAGGACTATTTTGGTCGAAACGAATCTTTTACAAATCAAGAATTTTTTAGAATCTTTTGATTTACAGGCAGGACTTTATAAAATCGATGAAGAAAATTCACTCGATGAGGTTTTGGTTTATATTGGACAAGATCTTGCTCAAAGAAGTTACTTTCTGCAGATACGCCGTTTTGATAAAGACATGAAGCAATATGTCGGAGAAGAAATGGCGCCGGATCCAGAAAATACCTTTTCAAGCCTCAATTTTTTCATGGGACTTCCCTTTGAATTTCCGGAAGAAAAAAGAGATGAGATTTGTCGCCTTGCATCAATCGTAAATAAGATGCTTCCTTTTCAAACTTTTGGCGTAAGTGAAGAGGAAAAACACATCTATTGCCAGTATAATTACCCTTTTGTGCAAGAAGACATTCATGAAAATATCCTCCTGGGAATTATATCCTCCTTTATTTTTGCAAAAGATACCTTTGTGCAGTTCTTCGACGACGTAACTCATGAAAAAGCCACGGTCGATAGCCTCATTCAGGAGGCTGCAAAATATACGAAAACGCATGAGTAGTTCTGAGTGAATCGATAAAAAAAAAATTATTTGCTTATTCAATTTATTATATTTAAAAATATTAATTAACATTATATAGTACTAATAAATTAGAAATAAATAGATAAGAATTCTTTATTATATTATAATTGATTTTAAACAATAATATAATTATGCAACATACTCTCCAAATACCATCTTTTTCAAATGAAACTACACAGATAGAACACTTTCAGGAAGGAAGCACTAAAACGAACCTTCTTCCCACTATTGAAGAACTTGCAAAAAAAATTCTTGATTTTCAACAAGAGCTATTGAAGAAAAATAATCGACCAATTTTTTCTGAGAAACAAGTAACCGAGAAAACCAAATTATATTGCCAAATTGAAGAAGAGATCCGAAAGGATGAGCAAAAAATTCCCACATGGGACCAAATTGGTCCTTTACATTACGGAATGACTCTTGAGAAAATGAAGCAAGTGGTCATTGAAAAGTTCAAAAGCATGGTAGATTCTGGAACCATCATAAGAAAAACTACAAAGGAAAAAAAATTCGATCAAACTGCACTTTTTCTTACAAGAGATAGGACTAATTTAACGAGGATCTGGGGGGCAGAATTTTTGAAGAAAAACCTTCCTAAAGAAGGCTCTTTAAACGTAGTAGATCACTATATTATCGTCGATGACGATGCAAGGGAACTTGAAGTTACCATTTTCCATGATGATTACCCATATGTTTCAAAAATTAAAAATGGTGGCCAAATATTTTCGACCAAAATCGAAGGTGAAAAAAATGCTTCGGCTTTCGCATCATCAGATGTCCTGAAAAATCTTTTTTACAGTGATTTTTCAGATGAAGGAAATATACTCTGCGACTCATCTCATACAAACTGGATAGTAGACACAGAACGGAAAAGCTTTGATGCACCAGAGCTCGATGACATTGCTTTCCAAATACGAGAATACGTTAAACTTCGCTTTCGTTTTTTGGCACATGACGAATATTTACCAAACTTCCAACCTATTACAATTTCACTTTCTGAAATAGGAATTTAATCTTTTTTGCAAATATACCTCAAAGCAAAAGGGGCAAAAAGCGTCGTAAGGGCGATGACGAGTATGATAGATGCGTAAATTTCGTTTTTCAAAACCCCAACTGTAAGCCCCACATTTGCAAAAATTAAACCTACTTCGCCTCTGGGAATCATGGCAGTACCAACGATCAATTGGGACTTGAATTTTTCTTTGACAAGTAAGAACCCCGAAAGCAATTTCCCGATAACGGCTACTATACAAAGCGATCCAGTAAGGTACCAAATGTAAGGAGATCCCCAATTCACTTCTTTGAGATCTAAAGAAAGTCCAATTGCCACAAAAAATATCGGAGTAAATAAATGAACGATGGGTCTCATTTGTTGTTCTACACGACGACTGAATTCAGGAGATTCGTGTAAATATGCTCCAAATGGGAAAAAGAACTGTCTTGATAAGGCAAGACCTGCTGCAAAGCCCCCGAGTAATTCAGGAGCTCCCAATTTGTGAGCAATCCAGGCAAAAAATAAGATTAATGAAACGATTGTCGTTGGAAGAAGGCCAGGAATTTCGCTACTTTCATCCCATTTTTTGATCGTTTGAGAAACTCCTTTTGCAGCAATGGGCGCTATGAGGAAAAATAAAACGATAAACAAAAGTACTTTTCCGGCATTCCAAAAGTTCACCTCCCCACTCATAGAAAATTCGTACAGCATCGAAAGTATGATTATACCAATTACGTCGTCGAGGACAGCAGCACCGATGATGATTTGTGCATCGGAACTATTTTGTAATTTTAAATCTCGTAATACTCGTAAGGTAATGCCTATACTCGTTGCAGTAAGGGTGCTTCCTATGAAAATGCTTGCAAGAAGAGAAAAATGAAATATATAATACGAAAGGCCCAAACCGAAGAAAAACGGTAAAAGCACTCCACCAACTGCTACAATAAACGCCTTTCCACCGGATGACGTCAAGCGCCCTATGTCTGTTTCTATTCCTACTTCAAAAAGAAGAAGGATAATACCTATCTGTGCAAGTAATTGTATTGGAGGAGATATTTCTATAAGTCCAAAAACACTTGGACCGATGATGATCCCGGCAACTAACTCTCCTATAACGGATGGGATCTGGAAATACGCTGCAATTTCCCCCACAATTCGTGCAGAAAAAAGAATTAGGACAAGCTGAATTAAAAATGTTTGTGGTTCCATGTTTTCCAAAAAAAAGCTTTTATTCTTTTTATTAACAAACATTACACAAAACAACAAAAGGAAATATTTTATGAACCTAGGCCCAGATCCAATATCCATTTATCCAATTAAGGAAAAAAACTCTCTCATTTTCTTAAAAAATTATGTCACTGCCCGTAATATTTTCATTG
>JBDHQC010000010.1:0-21547 GCA_039806815.1 Parachlamydiales bacterium | reverse complement strand
TTAGAAATGCTCAGATATAAATGCGAGTATTTAGGAAAAATATTCCTCAAAACAAAGCGCTTTTTTGCAAGTTCACAAATATGTTCTTCGTGTGGGACAAAAACTGCAATGAAATTAGATTGTAGAAGGTATAGCTGCAGTTGTGGACTTGAAGTGCATCGTGATGATAATGCAGCATTAAATATACGAGCCGCTGGAATAACGGTTCTAAAAGCCTGCGGAGCTGCCCTCTAAGAGGGAGCGATGAAACAGGAATCCTTCCCTTTAGGGGAGGAGGTTCAACAAGAAAAATAACGATTGAGGATATTCGATTTTAAACTAATCATAAAATAGAGTATCTTTTAGGAAACTCTAGAAGAAGATGACTATGAGCAATATACAAGAAAATTCCCAGTTTGTTGTCCCTAGATTATTTGGGACAGATGGAATTAGAGGAAAAGCAAATACATTTCCTATGACTGTAGAGCTTGCTTTAGAGCTCGGAAGAGCTGTGGGCAAAATTTTTCGAACCCATCCCGGAAAACACCGGGTCGTTATCGGAAAAGACACAAGGCTTTCGTGTTATATGTATGAAAATGCACTTGTTGCAGGTCTATGTTCCATGGGCGTCGATACTCTTATGCTTGGTCCTCTTCCTACCCCTGCCGTTGCATTTATTACTCGTGCTTATCGCGCAGATGCAGGTGTCGTCATCTCTGCTTCTCATAATCCCTTTTGTGACAATGGTATAAAATTTTTTTCGGCAGATGGTTTTAAACTTCCGGATGTACTAGAACGCGAAATGGAGCTTTTGATCGCTCAAGGTCCAACTGCCTTTGAATCAGACCTTCCAAAAGACGAAGAAATCGGCAAAAGCTATCGCATCGGCGATGCAGATGGAAGGTACATCGAATTTGTCAAAGCGACATTTCCGAGAAAACTGTCGCTAAAAAACCTCAAAATTTGTCTTGACTGTGCAAATGGAGCAGGCTACAAAGTTGCTCCACTGGTGTTTCGAGAACTCGATGCTGAAGTTTTTGTCTACTCAAATACTCCCAACGGTCTAAATATCAACGAAAATTGCGGTGCCTTACATCCGGAACTCATTCAAAAAAGCGTAATCGATCATCATGCAGACATTGGCATTGCCCTTGATGGCGATGCAGATCGCGTAATCTTGGTCGATGAAAATTCGCAAATCGTCGATGGAGATGCGATTTTAGCAATCTGTGCAAAAGACATGTGTCAGCGCGGTTTGTTGCGTCACAATCGACTTGTTGCAACGATCATGAGCAACATTGGCTTTATCAATGCGATGAAAGCTTTCGGAGTTGAAGTCATGCAATCGCAAGTTGGCGATAGATATGTCATTCAAGAAATGCTCCGATGCGATACGAACTTAGGTGGAGAGCCAAGTGGGCATGTCATTTTCCTCGATCACAACACGACAGGCGATGGTTTAGTTACTGCCCTACAAGTCCTTAGAATTATGATCGAAACAGGAAGTAAGCTTTCAGAACTTACACAAGGCTTTAAGCATTATCCACAGGTGTGCATCAACGTTGCAGTGGGCGCAAAGCCGCCACTTGAAGAAATCGATGGCTTGAAAAAGATGATCGAAGAAATTGAAAATTCCCTTGGTCAAAATGGAAGAGTGCTCGTCAGATATTCAGGAACGGAGAATTTAATTCGCATTATGATTGAGGGACAAAAACGAAAACTCATTCAACAGCAGGCACACTTGCTTGCAAACCACATTAAAAAGCAGATCGGAGTATAGAGAAACATGTGTGGAATTTCAGGATATATTGGCCATCGCAACGCAGTAAAGATTTCTCTCGATGGCTTAAAGCGCATCGAATACCGCGGATATGATTCTGCAGGACTTGCCTACATTGTAGACAATAAGATTTTATATGAAAAGGAAGTCGGTAAAATTACAAACCTCGAACATGCACTCGGCGATGTTCATTCGACATGTGCAATAGGTCATACGAGATGGGCGACCCATGGAAAGGTTACAAAAGAAAATGCTCACCCCATGCTCGATGAAAAAGAACAAGTTGCTGTCGTATTTAATGGAATAATCGAAAATTATGCAACTATTCGAGAAAAGCTCGTCGAAGATGGAATAAAGTTCAAAACAGAAACGGACACAGAAGTTATTCCTCAACTCATTGCAAAGATGTACGAAGGAGATTTCTTAAAAGCAGTCCAACAGGCAACCTTACTTTTACAAGGAACCTATGCCATAGCGTGCCTTCATAAAAATCATTCTGATCAAATTATCGTTGCATCAAATGGCTCTCCACTCGTCATTGGCATTGGACCTCAAGAGTCGTTCATATCTTCAGATCCCAATGCATTGATTCACCATACTCGAGAAGTCATATACTTATCCCCTGGAGAAATTGCACAAGTTAAGGCAGATGGTGTGGAAATTTTTGATGCTGCGATGATATCTATTTCAAAAAAGACAGAGCAACTTTTGCATTCTGTAGAAGAGATTTCAAAAGGCAGTTTCGAACACTTTACTCTCAAAGAAATATTTGAACAGCCTCAGACCATCCGCAATGCGATGCTTGCTCGATTTTATGAAGAATATGGAACAGTTGCTTTTGATGGGTTGACGTTAAGTGTCAACGATCTTTTAAACATCAAGCGCATACTCATTGTAGCATGCGGAACATCTTGGCATGCAGGATTTGTTGCAAGTTACATGTTCGAAGAACTGGCGCGAATTCCAACGCAAGTTGAGATCTCTTCGGAATTTCGCTATAAAAACCCAATAGTTCCAGAAGGAACATTTGTCATTGCAATTAGCCAATCAGGAGAGACTGCAGATACTATTGCTGCGATGCGCGAACTTCAAGCAAAAGGTGCTTATGTCCTTGCGATCTGCAATGTACAAGGATCTACTATGGCAAGAGAAGCAGACGATTGCATCTTTTTACGAGCAGGTCCTGAAGTCGGAGTCTGTTCTACAAAAGCATTTACAAGTCAGCTCGTCGTTTTAAGTCTTTTTTGCCTTTTAATGTCCCGAATGCGCCATATGAGTAAACTCGAAGGACAGCATTTCTTACATGCTTTGCAAAAGATTCCAGAGCAAGTACAGGCTATATTAGACCAACACGAACACATTCAAGCAATTGCAAAAAAATATAGCTCTTACGATCATTTCTTTTTTGTCGGAAGAAGATACATGTATCCGGCAGTGCTTGAAGCTGCGCTCAAATTAAAGGAAATTGCCTATGTCAATGCAAGCGGCTATGCAGCAGGAGAAATTAAGCATGGACCTATTGCTCTAGTCGATGAACAATGTCCGACTGTAGCCTTATGCTGCGATAAAATTACTGAAGATAAGCTTCATTCTAACTTGATGGAAATAAAAGCACGCCACGGAAAAATTTTTGCTGTTGCCTTTGAAGGATCAAAACAGATAGAAAAAATTGCAGATGATATTTTCTTTATTCCTGAAACAAACGATGAATTTGCACCAATCTTAGTCACTGTCGTAGGACAGCTCTTTGCATATTTTATAGCAAAAGAACGCGGTGCTGAAATCGATCGTCCGAGAAATCTTGCCAAATCTGTAACTGTCGAGTAATCGAAAAATGGATTCTGTTTTATCGTGCGGCCTTTTTTTACAAGAAAGTGCTTCAAAATTCGAAAATGCATCGTTGTTTTCTACATGTTACCTCGATCAAAGTTCTGCAAACCCTTGCATAGTCGTCAAAGAGCTCGACGTAGTATCAATGATCTCTTTGCAGTTTTGGAAAACCCTTTATCGAACAAATACGGTGTTTTCTGACTTAGTGTACAAAACTGTCGATGCAATTCCTATTTCTAATGACATAAAAAAATCATATGTCGATTTTTTTGATGTTTTCAATACTCAATATCGCACTTTTGTAAAATCGTATTGCGACAAATCTCAACCCGATGAAGACGAATTCCAGAACACAGTATCATATCTGTACAAAATTTTTGGAAAAAAAAGAGTCGACAGAATCATCACGGAATTTCAGTCCGATTTTTCCGAACAAAGAAAATTGCGGACCATCTTCGTTTTAGAAATGAAGTATCTCTTTTATGCCCTTGCCGAGGTGTATACGAACGATATTAACGATTTATTAGAAGAAATTCAAATCTCAAATGAACCTATACGTTTTTTAAATGCTGAAGAGTCTTTTCAGCTCAAACAGAATCTTCAAGGTAAAAAAACTATAGATGATTTATCAAATAAAGACCTCGATGCGCTATTTTCCATTCTCGTTCCATTTTTGAAAATTGAAGATGTCTTTTGCAATGCCGTTCCAAAAGACAAAATTGCCTCTCTTGATTCAGGAAAGACTTTTTATGGTTTAAGGCATAGGACATTTACGTATGAAAAAATGAGGAGAAATTCTCATTCTCTTCTTGAATGGTCCTGTACTGCAGTAAAAACACTGTCTGATCTTGAAATGCCAAAAGGGGTTGTCTTTCGTAATGAAAATGGCGGGTACTGTACCGTCCATGAAATTATTCATGGAAAAGGGGCCTATAAAACGTGTCTCAAGCAAATCGGAAAACAAAGAAAAAATTCGCAAAATGTCATTTTGTATAGGGGAACGAGAGTTCCTCCTTTTGCAACAGGCGCTCATCACACTCTTTTTGAAGATATGAGAAAAGATCTTGGATCTAGAGGTCCAATTGCGACATTTGATGAGACAAAAAACCTACTATCAGATCCTAAATTGGGCTTTATCGAAGATGAAAAAGAGACTGTAAAAGCAATAGGAATGAGCCTTGGAGGTAATCATTCGATGCAGGATGCAGCACTACATTTTGGAAAAATCTCTCACGTTGTTCCTATAGCAAGTCCAGGAATTGACGATGAAACAGATCAAAATTTTCAAAAACAGTTGCTAGAATCTGATTTCAAAATAAAAATTGATCATATTTGGGAGTATGATGATATTGTCGATCAATTTGGATCAAGACACATGGGAGCACAACTTTTACCGGAAAAAGCAGATGTGAACATCCATCTTCTTTGCCAGAATGAAGAGCAAAGTACTCGAGAAGAAGTTCTTGATAAAGCCAGGCAGTATAGAGAATTTCCAAAGACATCAAATTTCATAACTAATACAGCATTTGCCTTATTTAAATTGCAAAATGCATTTCAGACGGCACATTGTCGAAAAACTACAGAAAGTTCTTATCGCGTCATTACTTTGAACAACTCAAGGGATAGTGATCAAATCAATTCTATTTTATCTCATAAGGGTGGAATTTCCGATCCTGAATGGGAAGTTCTGAGAAAGACCTTTGCGATAGATCAATGGCCACTTGACGCGGTTTTACTTCCAGATTTCGTTTTGCGATAATTTTTATTTTTTCTTTACAATCACGCTTTATCAAAATACCTAAAACCCTGATTGACTACCAGTTCGCTGTTATTGATTTACTACGAGTAGCTGGCTACAATGATTTCAACATGTGCCATAGTACTTACTATACCATTTAGTTTAAATCATTGTATCTACCACCTCTTGTTAGAGTCACTCATAGTGAATTGGTAACCAATCGGGTTAAAAACTCTACGGTATACATATGACCATAATCAATTCATGGGAAATTCATTCTCTTCATTCCACAATTTCTGAGAGCGCAAAAGAAATAATAAAGGATGCTACAAGTGGTTCTATCGGCCTTCAACTTTCTGTCCCTCTTCGATGCGTTGCTCTTCGTATCATGGGAATGACTGCTGGAGTGTTTTGGTGTTTTATAGTTGGAATTGGAGTAATTCCACGTATGATTGATCTTTCTATCAAGCAAATTAATACATATCAGGGGTCTATAGCTGATTTTCCAGAGCAATTTCTCAAAGTTCAAGTGCTTTTTTTACGAATTGTTATCATCGATACTGCCTATTTTATAGGAGACATACTTGCTCCTGAATTGATGTATGGCTATTGTGATCTATTGAAAATGAATTTAGAATTTCATCTCGACTTTATGATTCAAAAAATCACTCCTCTTCCGGGCGTATTTCCGAAAGTTGTAAAGCAAAATCCCCACATCCGAGATGTGACGAGCTTTGCAGTAAGCTTGGGTGTACGAGATTGCGAATGGAGAAATAGATTAAAGGAACTTTTACTTTCAAAATATAAGCCTAATGGGAGCGACTTTTCAATGCTTCAACCGTCGTCATTTAATTTCCGGAATGCATATGTGAAAGCTATCTACGGCACTATCATTGATAAAATGCGCAAAAAAATTACCCAAGACACGTTTGCACGCGATTTGGGGTCTTTAACATCTGAAGGTTTTATTGCATTACATCAGCATCTTCCTTTTGAATTGATTCAAGCGATCTTTGAGGCAAGACCGGATATTGAATCTGATATAGAGCAACGACAAATGATGATTATTCCTGGAGGAAATTATCTTTATCGTTCAACGATCACGAGGAAATTTTCGGAAATATTATTCGAATATATGAAAAAAACGCGCGATGAACTTTTGTCGAGAAATATCATTATTCCAATAGATGTTGTTTCAGGTTCAGAAAGAGTACATACTCTCATTGGTTGCGTTGCGTTTATGAATATGCTGGATAATGGAGAAGAACTTTCAGATGGCATATTGAAGCTTTCTTCTTTAGATGAACCATGTGATGTCATTTTATCACATGAAAAACAAATATATGGATCAAAAGACACGCTATTAGAAATACACAAAAAGTTAAAAGAGTGTACTCATGAAGAAAAACAGGAAGTATTTATGATGCTCTGCGATCAAATGCAAGAAGGCACATCAGATAAAGTGAATGCATTAGTTCAAAAAATTATGGAATTTAAAAACATTACTTTTGACGCGTTTTTGAGAGAATCAGAAGGTTATGATCCATCTGATTTTATACCTTGGACTGACTTGGAAACTGTTTCTCTGGATTGAACTATGAGACTTACTTTTACAAACAATAATTTTACATATGCTCATACATTTACCGCAAATTCTATTGAGGAATCTTATTCTTTGATAACAACCAATCCTTCAATTTCGAACGTTCTTCAAGCATCTGTAATATGCGTTGGGGTGAGAATTTGGGCAGTATTTACTGCCGTTGTTTGGGTCTTTGCTATTGTTCCTCTTGAGGTACTCCCTATGCTATTTATTAATTCAGCAAAAAAAATGTCAAGTTATCAAGGTACTGTTTTTGGTTTTGTGCAGTACACTGTAAAAATTCATTACCTCTTTCTTCGCATGTTTTTCATTGAAACTGCCTTTTTTATTGGGGATATTCTCTTTCCAGAAATACTGTATGGTTTTTTTCATCTCAATCAAAAACGTTTGGATCTTCATTTAGATTCTGTAATACAAAATATTCCGCCATTTCCTTCTGTATTTCGCAAAGCTGCAAATCATAATTCACATAATAAGGATGTTGTGGAATTTGCACACTCTATAGGAATTCAAGATTCTGAATGGCAAAGTGCGCTTTATAGTGCATTGGAAAAATTTTTACATCGAGGACTTACAAACGATCGGTACTCGGTCAAATTAAAAGAAAAGTATATGGAAGTCATTTGTGATCTTACGATTCAGAAACTTTTGACAAAAATAAAAACAGATGATTTTAGAAATTGTGTTCAATCATTATCTCTTGATGCAATGAAGATATTATATAAAAAGCTCCCACTAGAGCTAATTTCTAAAATCTTCGAAGCAAGGCCTGAATTTGAATCAGAATTAGAGCAGATGCGTTGGAAGACATCTGGATATAAATATCGATCAACTATCACGAGAAAATTTTTAGAGATAGTCTTTGATTACATGAAAATTTCAAAAAGAGAGCTCTTAAGAAAGGAAATTGACGTAGACCAAGGTGCCCATTTTTGTATCGCTCTTTTGAAAATGCTCGATGACGCCCAAATTTTACAAGATGGATCCTTAAAAATCTCTTCACCTGATGAACCAATACACATCGTTTTAGCTCATGCAAAACAAATATATGGGTCTAAAGACTTTCTTATAGAGCTTTCGTTGTGCATTCAAAATTTATCTCCGGAACAAAAAGAAGAACTTCTCATGAAATTTTGTTTTGATAACAATTCGATGTTATCAGAAAATGTCGAACTTGCATATCAGATGATCTCTGAATATAAAACAAATACCTTTGATAAAGAATTTACTCAAGTTAACGGATATAACAAGGCAGAGCTCATTAACTTACAAGAGCTTGGCAATTTAAAATTGGAAATGTGAATCCATAAATTTTGCCAAAAATCGGGAGTCGCATTCCCAATTTTTGGCAAAATTTATGATTTAGTCCGAAGTGTCAAAAAGAGCATTGACATAGCTTTCCGGCTCAAACACCTCTATGTCATTAATCGTCTCACCGGTGGTGAGAAATTTTATGGGAACTTTGAGTTCTTTTTGGATAGAAAAGGCGATTCCCCCCTTTGCAGTCCCGTCGACTTTTGTCAGAATAATCCCTGTAAGGGGAATAAAGCTCGTAAAGACTTTTGCTTGTTCAAACCCATTTTGACCTAAAGTTGCATCGAGTACAAGTAGCACTTCGAAGGGAGCCTCTGGAACGATTTTTTTGCACGTTCTACTAATCTTTTCAAGCTCTTTCATGAGATGTGTTTTATTTTCAAGTCTTCCTGCTGTATCGACGATAAGAACATCTGTTCTTTTTGCAATGCATGAAGTTGCTGCGTCAAAGACAACTGCTGCAGGATCGCTCGTATATGTTCCTGAGACTAAATCAATTCCAATGCGCTCTGCCCAAATTTTGAGCTGTTCTTGTGCTCCTGCTCGGAATGTGTCACAGGCTGCCAAGAGAACAGATTTTCCTTCCTGTTTTAATTTGTTTGCAAGTTTTGCACAGGATGTCGTTTTGCCGTTTCCATTTGTTCCTACGACGAAAACGACTTGTAAGCCGTTCTTATTTTCTAAAAAAGTACCGTTTTGTTGTTGTAAGGATTCCAGGAGTTCATTTTTTAAAAAAGAAATAATAGCATCATGAGATTTTTCGCTTTTTGTTTTCAGGTAACTTTTAGTTTTTGTAAGAAGTTCTTGCGTAGTTTTTGTGCCAAAATCTGCTTCGTAAAAGAGTTCCTCTAATCCTTCAAGGAGTTCATCATGGTTGTCAAATCGGAGGAATTTTAGCTTTTGAGCAAAAAAAGAACGACTTTTTTTAAGGGCGTTTTTGACTGCCTGATAACCTGATTTTAAAAATTGTAATACCATTAGCTTGCCTAGATCTTTTTAATAGTATTATAAGGGAAATCCAAAAAGTTGTACAAAGCAAAAGAGAGTTTTAAGGAGGAAGGATGTTACTTCACGAATACCAAGCAAAAGAGATATTGCGAGACTATGGCGTTTTTTCTCCCTCTTTTCTCATCGCTTCGACGAAAGATGAAATTGAAAAAATCATTACTGATCTCAACCTGGACGAAGTCGTCTTAAAAGTTCAAATTCATGCAGGGGGCCGTGGAAAAGCAGGAGGGGTAAAAAAAGTTAAAGGGCAACTTGAGATTATTACTGCTGGGCAAAATATGCTTGGGATGAAAATCGTCAACAATCAAACAGGTCCAGAAGGGCTTATTGCAAAGAAAATCATGTTATCAGTTCCTTGCGAAATAAAAAAAGAATATTACCTATCCATCATATGCGACCGCAGTAGGAAGGGAATTTCTGTCATCGTTTCAAAAGAAGGCGGCGTTGATATAGAAGAAACGGCTCAAAATCACCCTGAAAAAATTTGTGTTGAGCTCGTTCCCGATTCTGGAAAATTGCGACAGTTTCAATTATTTCGCCTCGTCAGGTTTTTACAAATCCCCGATAATTTAGTCGAAAAAGCCTATGCGATTATCAGAGGGGTCCTTCAATCTTTTATCGATTGCGATGCCTTGATGATTGAAATAAACCCTTTAGTAGAAACAGAAGATGGGCAACTTCTTGCCCTAGATGCAAAAATGAGTATCGACGATGATGCGTATTTTCGGCAGAAAAGACTTATGCAGCTTTGGGATCCTCAACAGCTTTCGGAAAAGGAAAAACAGGCAAAACTTGCAGGCCTTTCTTATGTGAGTCTTGCAGGGACGATTGGGTGCATGGTTAATGGGGCAGGGCTTGCAATGGCCACCATGGATCTCATTCGATTTTATGGGGGAGATCCTCGAAATTTTCTCGATGTGGGAGGCGGCGCATCCGAGGATAAAATTCTCGAAGGATTTCACATACTGCTTTCCGATGTTACTATAAAGGGGATATTGGTAAATATTTTTGGTGGCATAATGAACTGCGAACTCATTGCACGCGCTATGATAAAATCTTTAGAGGAAAAAACTCTCACTTTTCCCATTGTAGTAAGGTTAGAAGGAACGAACGTAGAAATTGCAAAAAAGCTTTTGAAAGAATCAAAAGTAAACGTTATTACTGCAGATTCTTTTGACGATGCTGCAAATAAAATTGTACGTGCTACAAGCAAAGGTTAAGAGTATGAGTATTTTTGTTTTTAAAAACAGTCGCGTCATTTGCCAGGGAATTACTGGAAAGCAAGGCTCATTTCACGCTCGACAATGTCGAGAGTATGGAACGAATATCGTCGGAGGCGTTACTCCTGGAAAAGGAGGACACGTGTTTGATGGACTTCCTATTTTTGACTCGGTAATAGATGCAAAAAAAGCAACGGATTGCGATGTGTCGATGATTTTTGTGCCGGCACCCTATGCTCCTGACGCTATACTGGAAGCCGTCGAAGCACAAATACGCCTCATTGTTTGTATCACAGAAGGAATTCCTATCCACGATATGATGGAAGTAAGTAAAATTATGGCCCAAAGTACAACGTCACGTCTCATTGGCCCTAATTGTCCGGGCGTTATCACGGTAGGAGAATGTAAGGTAGGAATCATGCCCGGCTACATACACAAAAAAGGATCTTTAGGAGTTGTTTCACGATCAGGTACACTAACATATGAAGCAGTATGGCAGCTTACTCAAAATAATGTTGGCCAATCAACTTGTGTCGGCATCGGTGGAGATCCGTTGAACGGAACGAGCTTTATCGATGTGTTAGAATTAATGGAACGAGATCTTGAGACAAAAGCAGTACTACTCATTGGTGAAATTGGTGGAACTCAAGAAGAAGAAGCAGCAGAGTGGATAGCCAAGTTTTCTTCCAAGCCAACATTTGCTTTTATTGCAGGAAAGACAGCACCTCCCGGAAAACGCATGGGACATGCAGGAGCAATCATTTCTCAAGGAAAGGGGGGAGCTATCGAAAAAATTGAAAGATTAAAAAAAGCAAATGTTCATATTATTGAAAACCCAGCACGTATCGGAACAACTATTAAAGAAGTATTACTTACTCAAGGTTTTTCGTTTCCATGATTAGATTTTCACTCTTTCGCATTCCAATGGCGATATTTCCATCTTTTTGGATCCTGGCAGCACTTATTGGTTATCTCAGTTCGGGAAATGTAACAGAATTTGTCGTCTGGGTTGGCATTGTTTTTGTCTCCGTTTTCATTCATGAACTTGGTCATGCAGTAACATTGCGTCTTTTTGGGCAGCATCCTCAAATTATTTTTGGACCAACGGGTGGCGCGACTTCTTTTCAAGAAGGAGCACTTTCAAATTTTAAAGACTTCATCGTTGTCTTAATGGGTCCTGTGTTTGGTGCACTTTTTGCTCTGTTATGCTATTTCTTGCGCGTAAATGTTGTAGCCCCTGGTACTCTCTTGAATGGAATTTTAGAATATGCATTTTATGCAAATGTCATTTGGACAATCCTGAACTTATTCCCCGTTTTTCCTTTGGATGGGGGACAGCTTTTGTCGATCGTACTCGATAGTCTTTTTGGAATTTGGGGAAAGAAGCTCTCTTTTTTTTTAAGTGCCTTATTTGCATTTACTTTTGGCATTATTTCCTTTGGCATCCAAAATGTCATTGGAGGAATTCTCTTTGTAGTGCTTGGCATTAATAGTTATAGACTGTGGCGCGATGCTTCTCGAGATATACTCAACCCGAAAGTAAGTAAAGAAATGCAAAAAGTGCTTGCTTTGGCAGATCAAGAATGGAAAGAAGGCAAACACAATGAGGCAATTCAACGCCTTGAAGCGCTTTGCAAGACAGATCAAAATACAAAAATATACTTTCTTGCGATGAATATGCTATGTCATATGTTGTTAGCTAATGAGGAGGAAAAAAAAGTATACGACATGCTTTCTCCCTTTGAAGAAAGATTGCCCGAAGATCTTTTAGAGCTTTTTCAAATAGCATGTTTTAAAGTAAAAGAATGGCAAAAATGCCTTGCTGCAGGAGAGCGACTCTATCGAGAAAATCCACAAGCATCATATGCACTTTTTAATGCATTTTGTTGTGCCCTTCTGTCCAATGTTCAAAGTGCTGTTCAATGGCTCAAAGCTGCAAAACAATCAGGTTGCGACATAAAAAAAGCGATTCAGTCTATATACTTTGATTCAATACGAAATGACGCAAATTTTCAAAAGGCGATGCAGCAACTACAGTGATTTTTTTCCACAGAGTCAGAGAAAGTGTGACTCTGTGGGAATTTTCTTACAAAGATCTAATATACTTATAGAATCTTCTCTTTGGTGAATTTTTCTTCGCATACCAATAACCAATTCCAAATGCCACTAAATAGGAGAATAAAACAATCATATGTGGCTTTCTGAAAAATGGGATTGATGGTTGTTCAGGGCTTCCCCATCTTTTGCCAGGAGGATAGAAGATGAGCTCCACAGTTCCTTGAATATTTTCCTGAGGAACGCACCCAAAATACCTGCTGTCTGCGGATACGGAGTGATTATCTCCCAAGAAAAAGTATTTATTTTCAGGGACGTGAAATCCAAAAGTTTTGATAAATTCTTTATCGATGTGGCTATCTTTTACTGGCGGTCCATAATCAACAAATGGCTCGTATTTATGCTCATGTTGAGAGCGTTTGATTTCATTTTGACAAAACTGAACGAGAACGGGATCGTTTTTGGTAAAGAGAATGTGTCCCATTGTTAAAAAGTCGCCGTTTTTAAAATACCCGTAACGATGAGTTGAGAACATGTAATTTTTAAAATTTGGAGCATTAATTTTTAAAAAGTCAATTCCGAAATTATAGTATTTTTTGAGTAAATCTAATGACTTTGGATAAACGGGATGCTCTTGAGGAAGCTCTTTTGATAGTGCTCCGAAGCCGATTGAATAGGCTTTTCCATCGATAAACTCATAAGTGCCATCGGGTATGTTCTTATCGAGAAAGATGCCGCTTTTTGGATGTTTTGTTTCTTCTTGGGTATAGGCATGGCCAACGCCGTTTTTTACGATAAAACGACTTGTATAAAGAGTGTTTTTTATCGATTGAATTTGCTCCGGACCTAAAGGAATATATGAGATTTCCGGTCTTACGAAATGACTTTGACGAGTGTCAGAAAAATCTTGCATCGATGTGCAAAGTTTTGGATTGTGTTCGAGTTCTAAAAAGAGGGCAGCTTTTTCATCGCGATGTGGAATCTCATCGAAGCTTGTAAGGCGTGCCATCGCATAATTTTTTATTCCCCAGAAATTTTCAAATGATGTTGGATAGGATTGTTGATCCTTTGAAAAATTTTCCGGAATAAACGTCCCATCATGTGGAATAAGGGCTTTTACATTTTCGTTTGGGGATAAAAACATTTGTGCAAGAGGAACATTCATATGGCGAAGAGTAACGACTCTTTTATTTGACGAAAGGAGATGTGTCATCGACTCTCTTCCATCAAATGACATAAACGGTATGTATTCGCGTTGTAAGCTTTCAGATTTTTCGTAATCTGTAATGGCATTTCCTTCTTTATCTATTCCGTAGAGAGTTCCTCCGTAAAAATATAAAATGTCTCCCGGTTTTCCAATACAGCGCTTGACATATCGCTTTTTTCCCGGAAAAAGTCCAAAATAGATGGTGTTCGTATCGGGTAAATCGATGTTATCTCCAGTCCAAACGATGATATTTCCTCGTTTTACAAGAGATGGCTCGAAAAGAAAATGCTTTGTTTGAAAAGGGACGTTAATTCCGAAAGCATCTTTTTCTACAAACACCCGATCGCTTTCTAAAAATGTCGGACGCATAGAACCGGATGGAATCTCATATAACTCAAACCAGGTTTGTCGAACAACAGCCGCAACAACAAGGGCAAAAAGTAAAGCGACGACGAGTTCTTTTATATGAGAAAAAATGCTTTTTTTCCCTTTTGTAGAAAGAAATTCCGATACTTTCAGAGCTTCGTTTTGCATCCCTGTAAGATCGTTTGATTGTATTGCCCCATCTAATTTGCAAATCTGGTCTGAATATAACTTTACTTCTTCCGGTGAAAGGCGTTTTCTTTGAGCATAAAAGCGCGACATTGCTTCAGAGAGCAGTTTTTTATATTTGCGTATCGAGAGTGTTTTTTTCATAAAGTCTATTGTTGTTTTTTCTGAAAGCCTAGAGTGTATCGTGGAACATGATTTTCTAATAGATAAATAATTTTCAAAAATGTTCGCCTTCTGTTCTCTTTTTTTGTAGAAAGAGGGGGCGTCGATGTGGAAATGTTGTTGATAATATGTTCAAAAGTGCTGGTTTATGAGAGGGAATTATTGAAAATAATTTTTTTAAAAAATGTTTAATATACCGCAACTAATTCATCGTTAAATGTTTATGAATATCGCTATTTCTTTTGCGAAATCAGCAACTCTTGAGTCCCAACTTGAATAAGCCTTAGCGGAAATTGTTCATAACTTACAATGGCACTTTCTTTTGCGAAGAAAGACCTTTTCCTGAATCTATGACGAAGAGTTTGACTTTTGCAAATTTTCCTTGAATTTCAACCCAGTATGGAAAAAATTTAAGTGCTTTATCAGAAAAATACAGATCGACTTTTTTTTCAGATAAATCAGAATCGTCTTTTGGCCAAATTATGCTGTATGCTGAAACTTGACCTTCGATATTTTTCCCATTGAAGGTAATTTTTGGAGTCCACACTTTTCTAAAATCGGTTTCGCCTTCTAAGGGTTCAGGACCTGATAATTTTCGCATGTTGAATGGAATGGGAATGAGATTTTGAGAAAGTAAGGTTGGAAGAAAAGAAACCGTGTTTTCTTGGGGATACAATTTGTTATTGGAAAATGAATACACATACTCGATCGTATCGTTTTCAAGAGAAATTTTGGTCGTTGTCCAAGAAGTGCTTTGAGGTGCATTGTTATCAATCCAATTTTGCCAATTCCCACCTATGACTTTTAAGACGCTCGATGGAGCTGTGATTTCTTCGATTACGAGGTTTTTAGGTGAAGACTCGTCGATGAGTAATAAAGTCATGTATTTATCGTGAACAAACACGACAAAGTCACCTGGGTTACTTTCCAAAAAACGATCTTTAACTGTTTCTCCTAAAAGCGAACAGGAAATAAAAAGGAAAAACGAGGTAAAAAATGTCTTTATCATAATGCTTTTTTGTAGTTTTACAAAGATTATACCTGTTTTTTATTTTTCAAGAATATACATTTGACTGTTATGGTGAAAAAATAAAATTTTGGAGAATTTTTTTATGAAATCGAAAAGCATTCTTAAAATGTTCTTATATTGTTTGCTTGCTCCAGTTTGTTCTTGCAGCCATCCGGCACAATCGAACATACAACTTATGAATGAATCAGAACAAATTGCAGTAGAAATACCAAAATCAAAAGCAGAAATACCAAATGACATTAATCAAATAAATGCCCTCGAAAAACAACTACAAGTCCGAAAGCAAAGAGCAGAATTTCGCGAATACAAAGCAGCAGACAGAGCAGATAGAGCTCTTGAACGCGATTGGATAGGATATAAACAAGCAGTTCAAGACCAGGAAATCGCCCATAAGGAAGTTCTTGCCATAAATGCGTGTCTTCAAATGATAGAGGAAAAAAAGCAGGAATTACTGAAAAAAGAAAAATAGATGCCTTTTTTTTTCGAAATACATGAAGATATTGTCCAAAACGTAAAAATTTTTGGGAGTTAGCAGTACTTCATGGAGAAAATACAACGACCGAAGAAAGAATTGGCCTTACTATCCGATTTCTACCAGCTGACAATGGCATATGCCTACTGGAAAGCAGGTATTCATCAAAGAAAGGCAGCCTTTCATCTTTTTTTTCGAAGACCTCCATTTCATGGGGGATTTACTATAGCGTCCGGCCTGGATCCCGTAATAGAATTTATTGAATCCTTTCATTATTCTGCATCCGATCTGGAGTATCTTTCTTCTATAAAGACGCAAAACGATACCCCTTACTTCGACGATGGATTTTTATCCATGCTCGAACACTTACGTCTTTCAGTAGATGTTCATGCAGTAGAAGAAGGAACCTGTGTATTTCCTTATGAGCCATTACTTCGCGTCGAAGGACCTCTCATGCAAGGACAACTTTTAGAAAGCCCTCTTTTAAACCTTGTAAATTTTTCGACCTTGATTACAACAAAAGCATCGCGCATATGCCTTGCAGCACAGGGAGACCCTGTCGTCGAATTTGGCTTACGACGCGCGCAAGGAAAAAATGGGGCGTTGACTGCAAGTCGTGCCTGTTTTGTAGGGGGATGTACGTCGACATCGAATGTCCTTGCCGGAAAAACATTTGGCATCCCTGTACAAGGAACAATAGCACACAGTTGGATCATGGCATTTGACGATGAAGAAGAAGCATTTATGACCTATGCTCAAGTACTTCCAGATGCATGCGTCTTCCTCGTCGATACATATGATACAATTGAAGGTGTAAAAAAGGCGGTTCGGGTTGGTCAATGGCTCAAAAGCCATGGGAAAAAACTTATAGGGGTTCGCCTTGATTCAGGAGATCTTGCCCAATTGAGTATACAAACGAGAAAAATTCTCGACGAGGCAGGCTTTCAAGATGCAGAAATCATTGCAAGTAACGAATTAGACGAAATTGTCATTTCTGAATTGAAGCATCAGGGTGCAAAAATCACGATGTGGGGAGTTGGAACAAACCTTGTAACGGGAAAGGAATTTCCTGCCTTGGATGGCGTCTATAAACTTTCTGCAATTCAAGATCCAAAAGGACATTGGAAAAATACGTTAAAGCTTTCTGAGCAGTTTGTAAAGATCTCAAACCCAGGGCGCCTTCAAATCAAAAGATTTATGAATAAGGATCTTTATTTTGCAGACATGCTTTATGATATAGAGCTTGGCATTCACGATTATTCAGAATGCATAGACCTTCTCGATGCAACAAAAGTCTATAATTTAAAGAGTTGCACTTCTTCTTTTGACGTTCTCGTTCCTGTCTTTAAAGAAGGAAAATGCGTGTATAAAAGTCCTACATTACGAGAAATTCAAAAGAAAACACAATCCGAGCTTTCTAAATTGCCAGTTGGGATAAAGCGCTTTTTAAATCCTCATACATATCCTGTGGGTATGGAAAAAGAACTCTATAAAAAGAAAGTCGAACTCATAAAAAAAATCCGCACAAAGATGAAATAGAAATGGATAAAAACGCACTCATTGTTGTCGACATGCAAAATGATTTTATACATGGTGCCTTGAAAATTAAAGAGGCATCAAAAATTATCCACAACGTCAATAAACTCTTACATCTTCCTTTTGACTATAAAATAGCAACTCAAGATTGGCATCCTGAAGGGCATGTCAGCTTTGCTTCGTCCTGGAAGAAAAACCCGGGAGAGAGTATACTTTTAGAAAACTTTGAACAAAAGCTTTGGCCGGATCACTGCATTCAGGGAACGCCTGGTGCAGAATTTGAAGACGAACTCGATATACACCATTTTGATTTTATCGTTCATAAAGGAACGAGAAAAGAAGTTGATAGTTATAGCACCTTCTTCGACAATCAAAAACTCCATACGACGGGACTTGAATCTATCCTTCGCGAAAAGCAAGTCAAGAATGTGTATTTTTGCGGTCTTGCGACAGATTATTGCGTTTTGTATTCAGTAATCGATGCAAAGGATCTCGGATTTACCCCGCATGTTGTCCCAGATGCCTGTTGTGGTATAAATATACAGGAAAACGATGTGGAAAATGCCATTAGCATAATGAAAAGTCTCGGCACAGAGTTTTTGACGACGAGTGATCTTGAAAAAAGACTGAAAAAAAAGTGAGCAGAATGCAAGAAAAAGCAATCCAGGACCAAGATTCTTTTCGTACGTGTCTTGAAAAGCAAGAAAAAATGAAACAAATTTTTAAAAGCTGTGCAACCCAAGAGGCAAAATACGAAAAAATCATAGAGCTTGGGAAAAAACAAAAACCCATAGATCCTCTTTTGAAAACTGAATGCAATCTTGTTCCTGGCTGTCAAAGCATCATGTATATGAATACGACCTGTAAGGATGGACTTCTTTATTTTGAATCAGAGTCCGATGCGATCATATCCAGTGGCCTTGCAGTACTGTTAATAGAAGTCTATAATGGAGAAACTCCTGAAACTGTTCTTAAGTGCCCTCCGAAATATCTCGAAGAGATTGGAATTCCGGCAAGTCTTACTCCCGGAAGAGCAAATGGCCTTGCAAGTCTTTATGTGCGGATGAAAAAAGATGCCTTGCGATTTTTAGTCCTTTTACATTCTAAAGAGTAAAAGGAAGTGCGATGTATTCTCGACGACTTATTAGTGCTATTTTCTTAGTTGCAGGAACCTGTATCGGCGGCGGAATGCTTGCCCTTCCTGTTGCAACAGCAGGTGGTGGCTTTATTCCAAGTATATGGATGATGTTTTTTTGTTTTCTTGCAATGACAATGACTGCTCTTTTCTTTATAGAAATTGGCTTTTGGATGAAAAAAGATCAAGCGCATGTCATTACGATGGCGTCGACTATTTTAGGAAAACCTGGAAAATGGATAAGTTGGCTTGTCTACCTATTTATATGTTATGCATCGTTAATTGCCTATACTGCAGGCGGAGGTCATCTTCTTGCAAAAATGCTATCTTTGAGTTCCTCGTTTGAATTTTCAAAAAACTTCGGATGCATTGTATTCATTTTGCTTTTTGGCCCTTTTGTGTGGACAAGTCACAAAATTCTCGGCCGCGTCAATGCATGGCTTTTTATTGCCATGATCATTGCTTATGTTTTTCTTACTTTTTTTTGTGCTCCTACAATTCATTTTGAATATCTCGAAAGAAAAGATTGGTCGAAATCGTTTATTGCCCTTCCCATTTTACTTACAGCATTTAGTTTTCAAACAATGGTGCCAAGCTTACATCCTTACCTTAATCACCATGGGCCTTCTCTTCGTATTGCAATTGTCGCAGGAACGTTCCTTGCTTTTTGCATTTACTTTGTCTGGCAACTGACTGTATTCGGAAATGTCCCATATGTTGGCCCAAATAGCCTCATGGTTGCCGTGAAGGAAGGAACTGCTGCAACTGAATTTTTAAGCCGCGCAACTCAAAATCCTTGGGTAGAAAGCCTTGCTCTCTGTTTTGCTTTTTTTGCCCTAGTTACGTCTTTTTTTGGCATGTCGATGGGGCTTTTTGATTTTTTAAGCGATGGTTTGAAAATTTCCAAAAGAGGAAAAGGGAGTATTATTCTTACCTCTTTAGTTTTACTTCCTACACTATTTTGTGCGATCTTTTTCGAAAGAATTTTTCTCCATGCCCTGGATCTTTCAGGAGGTTTTGGAGATTCCATTCTCAACGGTCTATTGCCTATTGCTATGATCTTTGTAGGTCGATACATTCTTCGTAACAGCTCTTCGTTTCACATCGGAAAAAAACCGTTGCTTGTAGCAACGGCTCTTTTTTTTCTTTTGATTCTCGGCGTAGAAGTTTTAATTCGCATAGGACATTTATCCTATTTCCACGATTACGATGCTATGGACGAGCTCGTTTTTTCCGACCAAGAAAATGTCTTCAGTAAGGAGTAATTTATTCCTTTTCTTTTTCGTCTGAATCTGAAGGGCTCAAAATATTACTTGACGTAGACTGTATGAGACAAGGGTAATTATCGCATTTCCTAATATAACGAATGTTTGGTAGAGTAATTCCATGATGTTCATTACGTAGACTGCAAATCATTTTACAAGTTTCTCTTAGGATATATTCATCATGTTCAATTGATCCTGAATAAACTAAAATGTTTATCTTTTCAAGCTGTTCTTTTGAAAATTCTCCCGATAAATGTATAATACAATCGGATAGTATTCTTTTATTTACATTTATGACCATATAATTCAGAAAAAACAGAATATTGTGATGTTTAATATTTGTTATCATCGATTTAAAATCTTCAATATTCTGGAATACTGCGTTGCAAGCAGAGTACTCGGGATTTCGAATAGTAGCGATTTTTAAAGAGATATTATTATTATTTATAAATAAGCTTAGTTTGGTCATTAATGTTTTATATAAAAATTGAGGTATAAATCTCAAATTATTTAAAATTTTTAAAATTTTCTGAATTGTACTTGCTCTATTTAATAAATTTCTACCATTCCATGCGTCATTGATATGAGATGTTAAACTATTACAAATTCTAACAAGGGTTCTCTCGAAATCTAGCCCATCTTTTTCTTCTAACGATTCTGCAAGTTTTTCAGTTTCACTTAGACTTAGGTTTTCAGAAGGATTAATATTTTCTATTTTTTTAAATCTATAAATGTGTTCTGCTTCATATAACGGGTATTCGGGAAAAAGAAAATTATTATCCTTATTAACTGTGTTAAGTTTGAATTCCACATCTCCATCATCGAAAGTTTTTAAGATAGGGCTAATAACCTGTGAATAAAAGTGTTCAGCAGTAACTTCACTCGTATCTGCAACTGCTTTTTTCATTTCTTCTCGACAGAACTCACTGCAGTTTCGAATAAGCATTTTTAGATCATGTTGTAGAGCAAAATCAAAGACTTCGGAAACATTTTCAAGAGTGATTGAATTTTTCCCATGGGGATTGGATAGTAAATAGTGACTAATTGCTTCAATTGCAGAATTGCTATACTCTTTACTGAGATTGAGCATGTCATTTTTTCCAAAGCTACTGTCAAAACACTTATGCAAACTTTCACTGTTATGTGTTTTTATGTTTATTTGTGGAATAATAAATCTTTTACCTTTTTGTCCAAGTATTGTATAAGGAGTGAATTTACAATCAATTAGTAGATTTTTATTAAGTAATCTATTTATCTGATTAACTAATTTTGCTAAATCGGGAATGTTATATAAATTATCCGCAGATAATTTTTCGAATAATTTCTTAATCCGATTGCTGAATTTTAAGAGCTTGGTGTCTGAGTTTTGTTCAAGTTCGCTTTGAAGTAGGGCTGTATTTTTTGAAACAAACTCCATGATTTGTTTTACTAAATTTTGCTTTTGTTTAGATGTAAGTTCTCCATAAATCGCTTTTTTCTTCTTGAGAATGAATAAAAATTCATCGAAATTATCAGTTTCGAATGGTTTGATAAGTTGAGCAGGCTTTGTTGAAAAAGACAAAAAGATAAATATTTGAAAAACATTTAATATAGTAAATTATTTAATTGTCACCAGATAGGCGAATCATCTTATTCATTACATGACAACGAAGAATCATTTC
>JBDHQC010000118.1:0-5241 GCA_039806815.1 Parachlamydiales bacterium | reverse complement strand
AATGTTTATTGGAAAAGCTGCCTGAAGACTTAAAAAAAAAGCCATCTTTTATACAGATAAATTCTCAGTGTATTACGAAGTCATTCCTTGGATGCAACATCGGCCTATCGGAAAGGAATCAGGGAAGACGAGTTATATTGAAAGATTTAATAATACCCTTAGACAAAGATGCTCGAGACTTGTAAGAAAGGCCCTTTCGTTTTCGAAGAAATTAGCCAATCACATTGGAATGATAAAATATTTTATTTGTGACTACAATCGGATACGAGCATTACATGTTTAGGACTACCGGGACAAGACTTTGCAATAGGGCCAAGCCTTTCGTACTTTTTTACTTTGGTAAGGATTCCGTTTGAAGTAAATGCTCGATACTACACAGAAACCTATGCAAAACACCACTTTAAAGGACATTCGTTCTTTATTAATATAAGCTTTCCACTTTGGCAAAAAAAGTAGTCCATGATAATACATGGACTACTTATGCACATTAATGTTCAAATGCATGACGAAGTTGGCCGAGTGCAAAGTTAATGGCAGAGCGCGTGGGATGTGAATTAGCAATCGGATTGAGCATGACAAAGTCATGGTGTGTTCCCAAGAACCGGACGCACGTTACGGGAACTTCTGCTTGAATCAGCTTATGAGCATACTCTTCTCCTTCATCTCGCAAGACATCGTTTTCATCTGTGATGATCAGAGCTTGAGGAAGTCCCTTTAGTTGATCTATCGTTGCTTGAAGAGGGGATATAGTATGCAATTTTCTCTTTGCAACGTCCGGTTCATAGGCATTCCAAAACCATTCCATTGCAGCTTTTGTAAGAAATGGGCCATTGGCAAATTTCTTATAAGATCCATTTTCAAAATTTGCATCAGTTACAGGATAAAAGAGGAGTTGAAAATGAATTTTTGGGCCTTTTCGTTCTTTTGCAAGGAGTGCTACGACTGCTGCCATATTGCCCCCGACGCTATCTCCTGCAACTGAAATGCGTTTTGGATCGATGTTAAATTCCTTTGCATGGTCTTGAATATATTTCGTTGCAGCATATGCTTCTTCTATGGCAACGGGATAACGTGCTTCAGGTGAAAGTGAATAGTTGACAAATACAACACAAGCTCCTGCTCCATTTGCAAGTTCTCGTATGAGACGATCATGCGTTTTTGCATTACATAAAACCCATCCTCCTCCGTGAAAGTACATAATTACAGGAAGAGCACCCTTACTTTTTTCAGGACGGACGATCGTTACGGAAGTTTCTCCTTTTGGTCCTACGGGAAGTTTTTTTTCTTCAATTTGCGCATGTGGTAAATCAACCTTAATATCTTGCAGTTTATCGAATAGGGCTCTGGCTTCAGGAATGGGGAGCTTATAGATGGGAGGTCCTCCTGCAGATTCTAGTTTATCTACAAATTTTGCAACTATTGGATCTAGGGCTAAAGTATCTGTTGCTTTCATATTTATACCCTCTTTTTAATATGACGACTCTAAATTTATTGTATAAATGCAAAATTAAATTATTTCAATATAAATAATGGAACTGCATAATCAAAATTAAGTTAAAGAGGATTATTGCTTATGTCAGTTGGAATTATTATACTCGTTGTATTAGCGATTGTATTTCTTTGGGTCATTGGGACATATAATCGCCTCGTCAGATTAAAAAATCAGGTTAAAAACGCCTGGAGCCAAATTGATGTTCAGCTTCGAAGAAGGTATGATCTCAATCCCAATCTCGTTGAAACTGTAAAAGGCTATATGGGATATGAAAAAGGGACATTGGAAGCTGTTGTCAATGCGCGAAGTCAAGCAACCAAAGCACGAGATGCTCTTGAAAAAAGTGGAGGCCCAACAGAAGGGTCAATAAAGCCTTTGTTGGAAGCAGAGACGCAACTTAAAGGAGCAATGACTCAAATATTTGCATTAGCAGAAAATTACCCGCAACTTCGGGCAAGTGAAAATATGGCACGTCTTCAAGAAGAGCTGAGTTCGACAGAAAATAAAATTGCTTTTGCAAGGCAGGCCTATAACGATCAGGTTCTTTATTACAATACGTTTCAACAGCAATTTCCGAGTGTTCTCGTTGCATCCCTTTTTGGCCATCATCCTGCAGAACTTTTTGTTATTGAAGAGGAGGCTGCAAAAGAACCGGTTAAGGTGTCATTCTAATGGCAATGGATTTTTGGCAAATAGAAAAAAAAACGAAAAGAAAAACGCTCATTTTTCTTTCTTTATTCGTTCTTTTGACTCTCATTGCAGCAGGATGTCTTGAAATTGGGCTGCGAGCATTTGAGCGAGATGAATACAGCCCGCCAGTGCCGTATTTTGGAGCATCATTTGTCCTTTTAACGTTAGGCGTTGCGTGGTTTCAATACTGGATGTATGCGCGTTTCGGGGGGAAATATGTCCCTGAGTCTATGGATGGACGTCTTGTTTTGCTTGATACCGATGATCCGAAAGAAAAGCAACTTCTCAACATAGTCTCTGAGATTGCAATTGCTTCTACCTTGCCCGTTCCACCTGTTTATATTCTTCATGCAGAAGAAATAAATGCATTTGCAGCAGGACTTAATCCGCAAGATGCAGTGATTGCTATAACAGAAGGCGCTCTCAAAAAGCTAAATCGCGATGAAATTCAAGGAGTTATTGCTCACGAGTTTGGCCACATCAGTAATGGTGATATGAAACTCGGGCTTCGTCTTGCTGCAATGATCATGGGGTTTTACTTCATTTTGTATTTGGCTTTAAGAATGCTTCAGATATCCGGAAGATCAAGAGATGATAAGAAAGGAAATCCGGTAGCCATTATCGCATTATTTCTCATTCTTGCAGGTGTGTTTACGTGGTTTTTTGGGTCGATTTTAAAAGCGTGCGTTTCTCGGCAAAGAGAATACCTTGCCGATGCATCGTCTGTTCAGTTTACAAGAAATCCACAAGGGATACTCGGCGCTTTAAGAAAAATTATGAATGAAAATATCAACGACATGCCAAAGCATGGAGCTGCATATAGCCATTTATATTTTGACGATCACGCATCATTTTCTGCTCGTCTTTTTGCAACGCATCCTCCGTTGCAAAAAAGAATTGAGCAAATAGAAGGCCATTCTTAACTTTTGTATTTTCGTATGAATTCTGTAAGTTCTTTTCCGAGATTGATAATCTCTTGTTGTTTTTTCGGATCTTTTAGGTTTCCATCTATTTCAAATGCTTTATCGGCAAATGAAATGGTCTTTTGCTGGGGTAAAACGATGCTGAAGATATTTCCAAACATGGCTTTTGCATGCACTAGCCCTCTTAAGCCTCCCAAACCACCGGGGGATGCACTCATGAGCATGACTACCTTGTCGATAAAGCAAGAAAGGTAGACTTCTTCTTTCGGTGCCATGCGAGAAGTCCAGTCGATCACGTTCTTGAAGCATGCACTCATAGAGCTATTGTACTCAGGGCAAGAAATCAAAAATCCATCGTTTTTCCACATGAGTTCTTTGAGCTTTAACGCATTTTCTGGAAGGCCTTGTGCGTCTTCGATATCTTGGTCATATATAGGAAGAGGGTAGTCTTTCAGATCGATATACGTCACATCGGCCCCAGCGCTTTCTGCCCCGGTTATTGCAATTTTGACGAGTTTTTTGTTCCAGGAGTCCTTTCTTAAGCTCCCTGCAAATGCTAAAATCTTTGGTCGATACGCCATATTTACTCTCCTTGCATATATTTGGACTATAGCATTTACCTGATTTTGTTTCGCCCGTTTAAATTTTTGAGTCAAATGAGTCAAAAAAATCGATATATTTGACTCATTTGACTCATTTTGTGATTGTGAGTTATAAATTTGAGCCAAAAATTGGTTCATTTTACAAGAAAATTTAATATGTAAAAAAATATTTTAAAATAAATCTCATTTTATTTATGTTTTAAAATTAATTATAAATAGTTTATAATTTACCTTTTTATATAAGGTATTTTATGAATATTAATTCAGATATAAATAATACAAATCCATTTCAAAATCTTAATAAAAAATGTTTTGAAAAGTTATCAGGATGTCTTTCTCCTCGTGACATAAAGAGTCTTTCTTCAAGTTCTTCATTCTTTTGCGATAGCGATTCGGACAAAAAGCCATTGCGTATATTTTTGAAGAGTAATAAACAAGCTTTATTACTTTTCGTAAATAACTACTGTGCTCTCATTGAAAGCCAAAAAAAATCTGTCCGATTTGTAATAAAAAAGATCGGAGAAAATTTAGACAATGAATACGATCTCGATCGAGAATTTATTCAAAAAATCAAAGAATCAATCAGTAAACAGCCAACCTTACTGGAAAAAGTTTCTCCTGTTTCTCTTTTGAAATTTGCTGTCCTTGAAAAACGCATATCTTCAATAGAAGAAATTATAACAAAAAACGATCAGTTGAAAAAGCAAGATATAGTAGAGGTCTTAGATTTAGCAAGAAATCAAGATGCATTTGATGTATGTAACACCATACTTGGAACGTGTGCAAAATTAGGAGGGATAAATGAGAATGACTTTGCGACCTTGTTATTGCCGATTGCATTTAAATATAAAATGAATGAAACCTTCCTATTTCTTATCGATAAAGGGGCAAATATAAATGCTTGGAACAAAGATGGAAATACTCTATTGCATGAGGCATGTAGAAAAGGAAATCATAAGAATATGAAAGCTCTTATTCAATATGGAGCAGATGTAAATTTTCCAAATGAAAAGGGAAAGTTTCCTCTACATATTGTTGTTAAAGAGCAGAACCTTTCTGTTGTAGAACTTCTTATAAATTTAGGTGCAAAAGTCGATCTCATCGATAAAGAAGGTAATACTTCGTTACATATTGCTTGTCGATATGGATTATGTGATATCGTCGCTAATCTATTGAAAAATGGGGCAAGAGTTGATGTCATAAATAAAGATGGCACAACGCCCTTTTATATAGCCTGTATCCAAAATAACGATGAAATTATAGAACACTTTTTACAACATGGTGTAAAAGTTGACCATATTGCACAAAAGATCTTAGAGGTAAATGCAAGTTATCATGCTATAAATGAAACCGGATATTCTGAATTACACCATGCCCTTGATATGTTTGACTGTGAAAGAGCATTGAAAATTTTCGATGCACAAATGATAGATCTCCATCGCGTAGATTCAAATGGAAGATCTTGCTTTGACATTCTTGACTCTCTTTGTAATCAATACAAAATCTCTTGTTCTGAAGAAGATAAAAACCTTCG
>JBDHQC010000117.1:0-5257 GCA_039806815.1 Parachlamydiales bacterium | reverse complement strand
GCATGAAGTCTCAGAATTAATGGATGTCCCTGAAAATGTATTGATAGAATGGGTAGAAGATGGCGATCTTCCAGCCTATTACATGAATAATCGATATCGTTTTAACCGACAAGAAATCGAAGCCTGGCTCATGCGCAAAAAAGGAACTCATCCAGAAAACAACGACAAAAAAAATGAAGTGAAAAAGCCATTGTGTAGAAAAAAGGGAGTTCATCGATTTAACTTTTTCAGAGCCCTTTCTAAAGGAGATGTATTTTGCGATATAGAAGGAAAGACAAAAGATGCTGTCATTTCTTCTGTAATTTCTAGACTTGCACCAAAAGTACAACTCGACCCTGATGTCCTTTACGAGGCCTTTTTGCAACGAGAACGCCTTCTTTCGACAAGTCTTGGAAACGGCGTTGCAATTCCTCATGCTCGAGATCTTTTTCTCAATGGGAGAAAAGATTTCATCGCTGTCGTATTTTTAAAAGAAGCAATTCCTTATGAATCCATCGATGGCAAAGATGTCGATACGCTCTTTTTTCTACTTGCATCAGATGATAAACACCATTTAGGACTTCTTTCTAAAGTCGCACATTTTGCAAAATGTCCTCAAGCACAAGGAATCCTTACAAAAAAACCGAAAAAAGAAGATCTCTTAGAACTCGTCAAAAATTGGGAAATGAAAATATCTTCGGCAAGATAAAAAAGCTCTTACCTTTTGGCAAGAGCTTTTTTTTACGATTCGCTTTCATCGTTTAAAATATGAATTTTTTCTGGATCTGTGCGCTTTCGCACAACTTTTGTAGGTTTTTGCTTATGGACGACGTCCTTTTCTACAAATTCGAGCTTTTCATCACCTGCTTCAATTTCGCAACTCCAGCTTTCTTCTGGCCGTGCAAGCAATTGGTCGGCTAAAGGCGCTTCGACGTATTGCTCCAAAGCTCTCAATAAAGGCCTTGCACCAATTTCTGGTTGGTATCCTTTTTCGACGAGGAAGTCTTTTGCTTTTTCTGTAAGAGAAAGTGTGATCTCTTTTTTGAGAAGGCGCTCTTTTAATTTGCTTATCTCGAGCTCTATAATCTTTCGAAGAGCCTCTTTGAACAATGGCTGGAATATGACGACGTCATTCAAGCGATTGAGAAATTCTGGCTTAAAGAATTTCTTCACGGCACCTAATATTTTTTCCTTCATTGCCTCATACTCGAGCATACCCTCTTTTGCAGAAAACCCGATTTCGGTACTTTTGCGAATGAGATCGGCACCCAAGTTTGACGTCATGATGATTATCGTATTGCGAAAATCGATCTTTCTTCCGTAGGCATCTGTAAGTCTTCCCTCTTCAAGTATCTGCAAAAGCAAATCCATAATGTCGGGATGTGCTTTTTCGACTTCATCAAAAAGGACAACGCTATAAGGTCTTTGGCGAATTCGCTCAGTGAGCTGACCACCTTCTTCATATCCTACATACCCTGGAGGCGAGCCCATGATTCTACTTACAGCAAATTTTTCCATGTACTCGGACATATCGAGCTGGATCAGTGCATCTTCTCCTCCGAACATGTGGATTGCAAGAAGACGTGCGAGTAAGGTTTTCCCAACACCCGTTGGCCCTAAGAATAAGAAAGCACCTATCGGTCTATTTGGATCTTTGATATCAGCCCTTGATCTTCTGATCGCTTTTGATACAATGCCGACAGCTTCGTCTTGGCCAATGATATTTGTTTTTAATATCTCTTCGAGCTTGAGAATTTTTTGTGTTTCACCTTCTGTCAGACGATGAATGGGAACTCCTGTTTGTTTTGCAACGACAGCTGCAACATCTTCTTCATCAACAGTAACCTTGTGTTCTTCTTTGTTCGTTTCCCATTCTGCACGAATGTTCTGTAATTTTTCGCGAAGCATCTTTTCTTTATCGCGCAATTTTGCAGCTTTTTCATACTCTTGCTTACTGATCGCTTCTTCTTTTGCAAGTCGAGCATCTTCTATTTCTGCTTCTAATTTTCCTACGTCAAATGGTTGATGCATCATAGAAATGCGCATCATAGCCCCTGCTTCGTCGAGAAGATCTATTGCTTTATCCGGTAAAAATCTTCCATGAACGTAGCGATCAGAAAGAACAGCAGCAGATATAATCGACGCATCTGTATAAGAACATTTATGATGTTCTTCGTACTTTGTTTTAAGGCCTTGCAAGATTTCAATCGTCTCTGAAGTACTTGGAGGCGAAACGAAAATCTTTTGGAAACGCCTTTCTAAAGCAGGATCTTTTTCTATATGTTTTCTATATTCGTCGATGGTCGTAGCACCAATGCATTGCACCTCACCTCTACTTAAAGCGGGCTTTAAGATGTTTGAAGCATCAATTGCACCTTCTGCAGCTCCTGCTCCGACGATTGTATGCAACTCGTCTATAAAAAGGATAATGTTTCCGCTTTTTCGGATTTCATCCATAGCAGCTTTAATTCGCTCCTCAAACTGCCCACGGTATTTCGTTCCTGCGATCATTAAAGCAAGGTCTAAGGAGATAAGGCGTTTTTTGCGCAAGATATCCGGAACAAGTCCTTTGACAATTGCATGAGCAAGCCCTTCAACGATGGCTGTTTTTCCGACACCTGCTTCTCCGACGAGAACTGGATTATTTTTTCTTCTGCGACACAAGATGAGAATAAGTCTTTCGACTTCGTCATTTCTTCCGATCACAGGGTCCATTTTCCCTTCGCGACAAAGCTCTGTAAGATCTTGGCCATATGCTTTTAATGCAGGAAGTTTTTCTTGATTGTTTGCGGTTTGGTATGGCTTTTCAAAGACTTTCCCTGCTTGTCCTGTAGATGCCCCTGCAGACGCAGAAGTAGAAGTGGGGGGAAGCTGAAGATTGAAAGACTCGAGTTCTTTTAATACTTCTTTTCTTACTTCTTTGAGATTTACATTCATGTTTTCCAGAACTTGTGCTGCAACTCCATCTGTTTGTCGCAACAATCCCAAAAGTAAATGTTCTGTTCCTACGTAATTATGGTTTAAATTGACGGCTTCTTCATTTGCATACTCGATGACTTTTTTCACTTTTCCGGTCAATGCAGGATCACCATAAAGCTGAATTTCCGGACCAAAGCCAACGATTTTTTCTACTTCTTGTCGCACTGGCTCATACTCGATGTTCATGTTTTTTAAAACATTAACAGCAATCCCTTGGCCGAGTTTTAATAGTCCTAAGAGAATGTGTTCTGTTCCTAAGTAATTGTGATTCATGCGCTGCGCTTCTTTTTTGGCGAGCTTAATTACTTGCTTTGCTCGGTTTGTGAATTTGTCAAACATGAGACATCCTTAAGGTGTTATTTTTCTTTCTCTATTTTCTCTTCCCTTCACATTAGGATCAACTGACTTTTTTTGCAAATAATGGAAATATCGCTAAAGATTATTTTGAATTACCCGCGCAGATCGGATGCAATCTCCCACTGAAACGCCATAATAACCAGAGCCCGCAAGGCGAATTCTTCTCGGTTCAAATATCTTTTCCAAGGAACTGAGAGTTTCGAGATGTCCCGGAAGATATTGTGCTATGGCATTTTTTGCACGAACGATTTTCGTATGAGTACTCTGAGCATCTAGCTTTAAGTATTTTTTTAACTTTTTTAAAGCAACACCTTCTAGTTCATCATCTGATACTGTGTCGTGATTTACCATCATGCACGTTACTTGTCCTAATGAATCGTCAAAAATGCAGGAGTCAAACACAACGCCTAAGAGATCTGGATCCTCTTGAGAAGGGACTAAAAAGCCAAATGCACTGAAAGGCAAAGGAGAAGAAAATCGAAACGTACACGTCGAAAGAGATGTCATTGGGATTTTTTTTAGATACTGTTGCGCTGGATCTTCTTGCGGTAAAAGCTTTTGGACCTGAACGCTTGGTATGCAGCACACAACGAGATCTGCGCGGTAGTTTTGAGTTTTGGTTACAAGTTCGATATACTCTTCATTTTCTTTTATTTGTTCAATTTCTACATTTTTATGAATATTTGCAGTGCTTTGATCATTAAGTATCTGAATGAGCTTTTCTATTCCTTCGTCGAGAGAAAAAAGAAATGACTCTTTTTTATTCTTTCTTTTAAATAGAAAAGATTTTTTTTCCAAAAAATTGAGGATATGAGGAAGGCAGAATTTCATCGAAAGCAATTGAGGAGTCGTTGCCCAAATTCCACGGCATAAGGGGTCGATAAAATCTTGGACAAATGCTTTTGAAGTATACCTTTCAAAAAAATCTGCGATACTGAGATCATTTTCGATTTTTGGTTTTTTAAAAAGTAATGGAAGTATTCCTTTTATAAACTTTCTTCCAATGGAAGTTCGCACAAAGTCGACGAGTGAATTTGGAAATGCCTGAAGGTTGCTGTTATGTATCAGCATACGCGTTTTGCAAGAAGAATTTGCCGTTACAATCGAATCTCTAATTCCAAGGTCACAACACAAATCGAGAATTTCATGTCCAGAACCATGTGTACGAAGCATCCGAGGGCCGCTTTCCATGATTTGACCGTGTACATTTTCGGATCGAATCCAACCACCAAGCCTTTCACGTTTTTCAAATACATCTATTTTAAATCGATTTTTCTTTTGCAAAAAATGAGAAAGACTAAGTCCTGTAATTCCTCCTCCAATAATCGCGATTCTCTTTGTCATGGGCGCCTCTTTACATAAGGATATTGAAATTGTATACTATTTTACTTTTCTACTTATGGAATGATTACAATACAAACCGAACGAACACCGCTTTATTTCAAATCATTTGGCGACATCTCTTTTGAAACATTTTCAAATGAATGTGCAAGCAGAGCATAAGAATTTGATCGCATTCCAGAGAGAAAAATTCAAATGCTTTTTGAAAACATCGTTCGACTTTTGTCTTGTTGTAAGTACCAATCAAAACAAGATGCTATATTGCGAATAAAGAGCTCACCGGAGGCGATGACAGTGATTTTTTCAGGTGTTTGTTTGACAAAACATTTTTTTTCGAAAGCTTTAAGACGATCAAGTTCTTCTGCAAAATAAGAATCAAAAGACTTTTCAAACAGTGTTTGAAAGTCCTTTTTTATGACTTCAAAATCGCACATGAGTCGTTCAATCACCCATCGACGAATTATATCATCTAGAGATACGAGTTTTCCTTTTGATACGGGTAACATTTTGTTATCGAGCGCATCATAATAAAAGGCCAAGTCTTTTGAGTTTTGAAAGTAATGGCCATTTACTCTACCGATAGAAGTAACCCCAAGCCCTA
>JBDHQC010000116.1:0-5589 GCA_039806815.1 Parachlamydiales bacterium | reverse complement strand
TGATTCTTCGTTGTCATGTAATGAATAAGATGATTCGCCTATCTGGTGACAATTAAATAATTTACTATGTTAAATGTTTTTCAAATATTTATCTTTTTGTCTTTTTCAACAAAGCCGAATTGAATTAATATTTGCACCCATCTTGGTTAGCTCGTACATTACTCATTATACAACGATTCTAACATTGTCTGAATTGAATGTGGTCCATGAAAGTACAAAATACCTTCTTTGTTCTGAGTGTTATAGCCTGTTAAATCTTGAGCAATTGCAATGCCTATTAATTGAGGTGTATTGTCAATGAATTTCCATAGGCCGCTGCCACTTAAACCTTGAAAATTTGATATTATTTCTTCGCCTAGATTTTCGATGCCGAATGTTTGAGTGGAAATTTTAGAGAGAATATAATCTCTATCATTGCGCTTTTCGTAGCTTGACATTGTTACCGCAAGGGGATGAACAGTACCGATAATTGTATTATCAGCTGTAATTTTTGAACCTATTCCTCCAAGAGAAACTAAAACGTCTTTTGATGTTATATTTGGAGGTTCAGTAATAGTATAGAACTGCTTATAATTTTCTAGCATATTGGCATGTTGCAAAGAAAGTTCAATTACTGATAAGTCTTTAGGGGTATTTATTAAAACATCCTGAAGAGTTTTTTCATCAAAATCCAAATCCCATTCTTTTATTTCAAAATCGCGTGAGTCCCGAGCTGGATATTCTCTACGTATATCATCAAACTTTAATATTACATGGACATTCTTTGCTTTATTAAGCTGTCGAGCGACATGTGTGGCAGTTAATAAAACTTTCCGATTTTTGTATTTGATAAGAACTGCAGTGCCGTATGAGCCATATTCGTCAAATCCAAGGATGATTGTATGAGGAGATAGTAGATTGCCATACTCCACAAGGATTTGATTTGCGTAATCCCATTCGTTTTTTGTAATTGAAGTATGGTGCAATTGATTGTAAAAACAAGACACTTTCTCGAAACTAGATACCATATCCTGATTAATGCCACATTCTTTTGCCATTTCTTTAAAACGAATAGTCCACTCCGAAGGGGGAGAATCTAAAAGTTTAGGTATCGGATGCGTATTTCGCGTTGTGAAAACCTTCTGTAGTACTTGTTTAAAGGCTTCTATTTTTATTGATCGCATGTTAAGCAACAGCACGATATCGATCAGATCTTTTGCTCTGGTATTTAATCTATCCTCACGAGGTAATGAATAAGCATGAAGTTTTTCTGCTAATTGCTGTTCAATTGAAATTGTCGAGATAATAGGAGCTTGGATGTTACAAAATTCCAACCAATCAACGCCTTTAAGTTGTTCTACTTGATCAACTTCTACTATATCTGCACCGATGTCTAGTTGAAAGCGAACGAAGAGTTTGCCATCAATCATTGCTGAAACTGGATATCGACTTCCACCATATGGTGCATTATCTAAATCCATTTGGGGTTTGCCAATCTGGTATGAAAAGAAGTCGTTAAGATCAAGGCTTGCTAATGATTGAATCTCATCCAAAATGATTTCAGTCAAAATATCATTTTCATTCGATGCTCTTAGGACGCATGTAAGATCAATGTCCTTCGTGACGCGAGCTTCAGCTAATCGCATTTCTAGTGCATAGCCACCTTTCAAATAGAATTTAGAGTTTTCCCTTGAAAAAATTCTTGCTAAGAGGCGATCGAAAGCAACTTTTCTTCTTAGGCTTTGTAAATCTTGACCGTTTTTTTTCGCTATTGATTGTATTCTCGCTTCCAAGCTTTTACGAAAGTCTGTAGCCGTTTTAAATTTCATGAACTTCCTTAATTTTTACGAGCCTCGGTTCTGAATTTAGTTCGCGATATGTGATAAGGCCTCGCGCGAGAGCTTCTTTAAGTGCCAGTGCTATTTGGTCTTCAGCTATTTTTCCTTCATTAACAATGTCAATTAATGTTCGAAGAGGCTTTGTTAGTCGATAACCCTGCCGTGTTTCAATATCACTTTCCGGAATATCAATGAAATGCAGGGTAAGTACACGAGGAATATCGATGTTTTTTCTAAAGTTTGAAGGAACAGTCATATACATCTTAGAAGGCATTACATCGCTGAGCTCATAAATGTCTAGCGCCGTTTCATGTGACCAAATACCTTGAGGTTCGCCTTTGCGGTTGCAACTCCAAAGAATCCAGAGAACAAGCTCAGGGCGTTCAGTTACAGGATAATGCGCTAAACGCCATATGCCTCTCATCTCTTTAATCCATTCACCAGATTGAATTTTTAGATGAAAATTCGAGCGCGAAAAGCCGCATTGTTCTGCTTGTCTTGTTAAAAAAAATCCTTGTTGCCTGTCGGCGATTTCAAAAAGCTGATCTTTGTTTCCCATACACAAAAGTTATAAAAATTATAACATTTATGCAAGAACATTTACACAAATGTTATAATTTTTATAACTTTGGTGTTTTAGCAACACATTTACCGCTCATAAAATCTTACACAAATCTACACATGCTGGCTTTTAGCATACATGTGAGAGGATAAGCACGTCAGTCAAGCAGCGCTACTGACGATTCGCGTGTTGGAATCTCGCCAACAAAATCCTGAAGGCCTTGCCTATCACAACAAGTAACAGATGTGCGACTTGAGGATCGTTTTTGTGCCAGGAAATGAGCTATAAGCTCCACTGAGAGTTTCTTTCGAACTTGCCGCCATTGCGACCACACGTGTTTATCTCGATTCCTCGCGGGTAGAGATATAGCGATGTGACCGCCTTTGCCATCAGGGATTTTGCCCATTGTGCGCGCAAGTCTTTCAGAATATCTTTGGTAGCGGCGTGCAATACATAATGCCGCCGCTTCATGTGTCGATATACCATACCGGTACGCGAATTTTACGCGGCCGATGACAGAGCTAAATAAAGAGCTAAAACTTAATCCTCCCAATAAGGTAGATCGCAGGTGTCCTCATAATGGGGAGGATCTGGTCCTAGTACTGTAAATCATAATGAACTTGTTTCTCTGGTTTGGAAAACTCATCATGAGTATCAGACACTAAATCACATATATCCCACGACTTTGCAACTCAAGGAAAAAAAGCAAGACACCAAAGCTCAATTTACGGTTCGACTCCTTGAAACTCCACAAGAAGATGGTATTTCAAAATACTCGATCTTAATAAAGACTCAAATCAAATCATCGTAATTTTATTGAGTAAGAATAAAAAAAGTTGGGAAGATTGAGGTGAACTTCCTATCCTAATGATTATAATTAAAAAAATATTAGTGAAATTTGATTTTCTTGTATCGATTAGAATTCGTTAAAAACTTTCCTCGTTATTTATCCGAAACTCGGTTTTATAATGTTGTTTTCTTTAAATGAAATTCTAATTAATATATGTTTTATATATTTAGCAATTAGCCGTTAATTTAAACAATTTATACATTAACAAATAAAGGGTGATATGGATTGTCACAGAACAACTGTCTCTTCCGGGACGCCTCAGTTCTTAGATTTTTCTAAACTGAATAATGAAGCATGTCAAGAAAAAGAAAATCCTTCAGTAGTTCATTCAGGGGGACGAGAAGGCAGTACACGTAAGCTTGAAAGTTCAGCAAAAACTGTAAAGGTATACAATAAAAAATCCGAAGAAGAAAAACAGCTCCGTGCGAGCAGACGGGCATCTTTGGATGACAAAACACTTCAACTGCTTTCAAAACAAGAAATATTTTCTTTTATTTGTGAAGAACTTCCAAATATCTATAGAGACTTAGGCAAACGCGATCGCTTTGCATTCCAGAAAGAACGTAAATCAGATCTGGTAAAGTATATTGACAAAAGAATACTAAATAAAGATCTTACTCATCCTGTTGTTTTAGAGGAAATGTTTATATTTTTGCAAAAATGTATCCAATATCAGGGTAAGGGTGTTATTGAAAATGTCACAAAATATATATTAAGTAAAAATTTACCTGATCATAAACTCATTCCTTTTATCGAAAAAATGATTGAACGATCAGCAAGATGTACTAGCTCTTCGATGCCTTTTGCTGAAGATAATCCTGGAGTTATCCTCTATGCTGAATATATTAAACGTCGTTTCGAGACACATTTAACTCGAGGAGCATTTACCAAATGCGCTTTAGAGGTTATAGAAAATTCTCAAGATATCGATGTTAACTCTTATATTGTTGACAAGGGTGTAATAGATTGGACATATTGGGAGCAATTAAAAAATCGACGTGAACAATTGGCATTTTCATTTTTAAAGAATGTGGCAAATCTATTGAAAAATATTCAAGAAAATATGGAGAAAGATAAAGACTTACTCAATGATGTGAAAATTCTCAATCATTGCTTATTATCAAATATCAAAAAAAAATCAAAACATAAGCAATTCAGGCCAGAACAAATTTTACTCCAAATCTTTGTTCGACGTATAATTTGCACAGATTTTATTCCATTAATTAAGATGTTTTCACCTCCTCCATTTAACAATGATTTAATGTCTATAAAAGAAGATTTGGAATATATCATGAATATAACAAAACTTCTTGTAGATTACAGTGAATCACTTAAAAGACCAGATCTTAAGGTAAAGAAGAGTCTGTCACTGATTACTGATTTTCTTGTACAAGAGCCTGCTCCACTTCAGGAAGTAGATACAAATGCAGAACCTGACCTGGAGAATAATGTTGTCGCACAAATTCTAAATCTCGTTCCAACAAATAATGCAGATAATGGTTCAGATAAAGATGCAGATACTGAGTTAGATATAGAATCAGATATAGATTCAAATACTGCTCATTTGAATGAAAGAATTATTTCTCGCTTGAGCGGTAGCTTTCGAAGATTGGGAATAAAAGACAAAGAAAAAAAAGTAAAAGTTATTATTTAACAAGAAGCTCTCTTATTTTGAGAGAGCTTTTTTCCCTTACAGAAAAGGTACGAAACTTCACGAGTCTTCTAGTAAAAAAATATAGCGAAGAACTAATAGAAAAGAGGTAAGGAAAATCAAAAATTCATGGCTATTGTTGAAAAATTAGGATCATATAAAGCCGAAATCTCTTTCTTGTTCTTGCGAATCAATGTCAATGGTTATGTTGTCGATTTTGAATAATAACATGATTTATAAAAAATTTGAAATTTATTTAATGAAATTTTATTATATTTCATATTACTTATTAATAATAAGGTTTAAAAATGCAAGAACTCTCGTCTATTCATCCATGTAGTAGTTTCATTTCTGAAAAGATTTTAAAAAAAGCCAAGAATCAAGAAAAGAAAGGATGGCTCAATAGCAGATCAGTAAATTATGTTGGATCAATTATACGAAATAAAGAATTTCAAAAAGATTGCAATGAATACATGAAAAGATGGAATGAAAAAACTGATATTGATAATGATGAAGAATTTGCACAAATATTTGTGAATAAAATTATAAATAAATCCGTAGGGAAAGATCAATCGAAACGCACTACACTAGATTCTTGGAAAAGTGGGAGAGGGTCTCTTCCTTGTCCTTATGAAGTATTTCGAAAAAAGGATGTATGTTTAGAGGAGTTTACTGAATGCATAGGAGAATATAGAGGATTTGATATTCG
>JBDHQC010000115.1:0-5630 GCA_039806815.1 Parachlamydiales bacterium | reverse complement strand
CCAAGCAGGGCTATTTACGATGGAAAGAGCCTGTTCCAATGCTCTTTCATTAGGAAGCAAGGTTAAAACGCGAGCAAATCCTCGTTGTGCTTTTGGGCTATTGCACTCTTTACTCAATGCAATGAGATCATCGTAGATTTTTGGATCACAGGATGAAAAATCGTACTTTGCAAGAGCGTTGCAAATTTCAGAAGATAATTTAGGATTTGTTTGAAGTGTAGAAACAAGCCTTTTGATTTCTTCTGAATTTTTTGGATCTTTTACAGTACTTGCCATTGTTTTCAGTGTTTGGATCTTTGTTTTGTCGTTTTGTTTTGGGTTTTCTAAAAGTTCAAGAAAATGGTCTTGTTTTTGAGGAATTCCCACTTTTTCAAGCACTTTCAAGCTCTTTTCTAAGAGTTTTGGATGGATAGTATCTTTTTGCTTAATAATATCGCTTGCGCAAGGAGCTGCTTTTCGCATGCGAAAAACTTCTGCTGCATTTAAAAGCTCTACTTGTTTTACAAAAGGTTCTGCAAAAAAGCCCTTTCCATCTCTTCCAAATGCCTTTTTTACATCCGTATGTTTCATTGTGTGAACGGCATTTTTAACCTCACGTATATTTGGGTGCGTTTGAAGAGCTAAGAAAAGTTTTGTTTCTAACTTTTTATTTCCTTTTACTTGGGACGCCAAGTTTTCGATCTCGAAAAGAGTATGCCGTGAAAGAGGAATTTTATGATTCATCTTAAGAACATGCTCAAGAGTATGCTCAAGCCATGGTGTTTTTTTTGAAGCAAGGCGATCTACTTCTTCTAAAAATCCGTTCAACTTTTTATCTCGAGATTTTTTTGAGTCGTAAAAGGTAGGATTCCTGGCCTGTAAGAGCGAAAGCAAGGGAGTTCCAATTTTTGGATGTTTTTTTGCGCATGTGGCAAAATTGTTATATGCTTCAGACATATGTTTGTTTTGATCTGTAAAAACTTTTGCATCGTTATTAATCTCTAGACCTGCTTCTAGAGGAGTTCGTTTTTGCATATCGCGAATGTGAGGATTTGACCCATTTTTCAGAAGAGTTTGTACGGTTTTCTTATTGCCATATTTGTACGCGTGGTGAAGAAGTGTTTGACCATTTTCATCTTTTGCCTTCAGAAACTGAGGATGATTTTTGCAAAGATAGGAAAGTGTATCTAAGACTCTTTTCTCGCGGTTTTTACTAAAGTTTTGACGTACGTGTGAAAATTGAAACTCTTTTTTCAGACATGAGCCTTTTGCAAGATCAATGAGCTCTTGATCATTGCCTTCAAACAGTTCAGGCTTTTTTTCACTGAGATACTTTACGATTTCCGTTTTGCCGGAAGCTATTGCACGAGAAAGTAAAGACATTCCAAGGTGATCTTTTTTACTGATATCGACGTTTTGATCGATGAGAAATTTTACAGAATTTAAGTTGAGTGCTTCATGAACCGGAGTCATTCCATTTTTATCTTCTAGTCCGAGGTTTGCTCCTTTTTCTAAAAGAGCCTTTGCTTTGTGAGTCTGACCTCGCTTTAGCGCATAATGTAAAGCTGTTTTATTGTTACAGTCTTGAACATTTACATCGATACCAGGAATGTTAATGAGGTAATTAAACAGATTAGAGTTATTTGATTTTGCAATTTTTGAAAGAAGCGTACTTGCAGATTGTGCATCTATTGGTAAAGACTCTTTTCTTTGTTTTTCTGCCAGTTTTAAAGCTAATTTTAAGTTGTTATTTTTAAGTGCAGTTTTAATAAGACTTTGTTGATCTATTTTTGATGGTTCGATTTGTAATAGATTATTTTTTTGACCAGGTACGAGAACGGTTGGTATTTTTATTAATGGTGAAATTATAGGGCTAATAGATTTTCCAAGTAAATAATTACTATTATTTCCTATTTGAAAAAAATGAAATGGAAACAGGAAAACATGCTGTTTTTCAAGCTGATTGCTTAAATTAAAGAAAAAATTACTAATTTGGTTGTTATTATTAATTTTCATTTTTATGCCTAAATTATTAAAATTAATGTAAATAAAGCTATATAGCTTCATTTATTAGATTAATAATTTCATAAAATTAAAGTAAACAACAAAATTAGCAATCTAACACGATAATTGCTAATTTTTATAGTTGAAAGCACTTTTAATATGCTTGTAGAGGCTATTAGATTAATTAGCAATTTCATAAATAAATTGCTAATTAAACCAATAATCCGTTTTTAAAATAATAATTACAATATATAAAATGCAATTATTTGACATTTAAACTAATAATGAAATATAATTTATTTTTGTATTTAAATAATTATAGGTAGTAGTATGACGCCTTTAAATGGAAGTATTCATCAGCATCTTATCAATCTTGCTCAGGATTGTGCTAAAAACATAGAACTGGGGCAAGAATTAATTGCTGGAAAGTATCAAGAATACGAAAGAACACTTAATTCAATTAAGGAATTAGAGTCAGCAATTACACGTTATCGTAGTGCTGATGGTTCATTAGATATTACGGCAGATCAAGCGACAAAAGCATTAATTCAAAAAGCAAAAGATGCTGGATTTCATATTGAATTGAAGGATAAATATACAAAAATTGAAGTCGAGCAATTATTCCAAACTTTGCATAAAGATCTCAATGACATGAAAACGAATCTCGAAAATATGACGAGAATCGATCATATCAAGAATGAGTTTCAGAGTGCATTCATGAAGATGCTGTTGAAAATGATCCAACAAATTCATGAATTGCTTTTGCACATCTGCAAAAACCTTTCAAGCCACTAATCAAAAACGCCAAGGTTTTCCTTGGTGTTTTCCTCTCTAGGCGTTATAGTTATTACATTCATCATTTGAGGACACCTGATGCTGTACGCGCTTTTTTCCAAGACATATATCCAATATCTTACAGCAATCGTATTGGGTATTTTATCCGGAACATTTTTTTTAGACCAAACTTCTCCTATTGCAACTATAATTTCTGATCTTTTTATACGATCATTACAACTCGTCAGCCTTCCGATCATTTTTCTTTCTATTGTCAGTGTGGCAGCGAGCATGCAAGACCCAAAAGAGTTTAAGACGATGTTCAAAAAGACCATTGTTTATACGCTTTTTACAACGGTACTTGCAGCGGTAGTTTCTTTACTTGTCTTTGTATCGGTAAATCCTGTTCAGAATGCATCAACTTTAGGTCTTCAAGCAAATTTTGTTCCGGAAGGAACAATGACGAGTTATTGGAAGCATCTTTTAGATGCAATTCCTTCTAATTTTTTTTCCCCGTTCTCGAGTAATAATGTCATTCAAGTAGTCGTCATGGCTTTTGTTTTTTCTGCAGGATGTCTTGCTATACCTTCAGATCAAAGAAAAAGCGTCCATTTGGTATTTTCGAGCATCTATTCAATATTTATGAAAATTACTACATGGATTGTGAGGATTATACCCATAGCCCTATGGGGATTTATCGTCATTTTTGTCCAAGAAGTTGAAAAAGGATTGAACGTTTCGACGATCGGCTATTATTTATTTTGTGTCGTTTTAGCAAATACAATTCAGGCGCTTTTTGTTCTTCCGCTATTTTTGCGGTATCATGGCGTTTCGTCAAAAGACCTTGCAAAGGCAATGCTCCCTGCTTTATCTGTTGCATTTTTTACAAAATCATCGACAGCAACTGTTCCGACGGCTGTGCGTTGCGCACAAGAAAATGCCGACATGAGCTCAGAAGTTGCAAATTTTACATTTCCATTATGCACGACGATTAACATGAATGGGTGTGCTGCATTTATTCTTACGACTGTACTATTTGTATCCATTATGAATGGGGTAAGCTTTTCTTTCTGGGATATGGTTGTGTGGGTGTTTATTTCGACTCTTGCAGCAGTGGGGAATGCCGGAGTTCCCATGGGTTGTTATTTTCTTTCGTCTGCCTTTTTAGCGTCAATGAATGTGCCTATGAGTATCATGGGAGTCATTTTGCCATTTTATTCCTTTCTCGATGCATATGAAACATGTGTCAATGTATGGTCTGATTCTTGCGTTTCTGCGGTTGTCGATAAAAAAGTCAGGATAGATTTGGCTCTTACTGAAAATTAATCTAGGGTTAATAGCACCTTTATATATTCATGAAAGACTTCTAACTTACCAGAACAAAACCGGAGGTTCTTTCATGAACATTTTAAGTCAATTACCAGACGTGACTACAGTCCTTGGCGCTTTAATGCAACAAACACAAGGAGCTCAAAGTACGCCTCAAGATCCAAATCAACCTGTCCAACAAGATCAGGTTCCTGCACAACAAGATGCTTCAAATGGTGCAGAAAATACAACCGCTGCTCCTGTAGTTGATACAGATGTGCCAAAGTCTATGCCTGCAACTCCTCCTAATTCTGCACAAACAGTAAGTCCACAAGTTGCAAGCAATCTTCAAGCAATTCTCGTGCAAAAGAACGTAGAACAAAGTCTTCCGCCAAAACCTGTGTCTAATCAAGGCGTTGCGGTTCAAACGACACAAGATGTAAAAGTTGCAAATGCCTATGACATGCAAATTGTTACGTATGCAAAGCCAGAAGAGGCGCAAAAGCCAGTTCAATATTCTTATATAATTGACCTAGAAAAAAAAGGTGGAAAACGCGTTGAAGTTAAAATTAAATCAAATGCAAGGAGAGATGAAAAATCTTCCATAAAAGATAAAAAAATCAAAAAGAAGGACCACCACCATCACCATAGCCATCACCACGGCCATAAAAAGGCAGGTCATAAACATAAGTAATAATACTCGTGCATAGTATATTATAGTGTATAAAGTCACCGCAAGAAAGTTTTGCAATTAATACAATTTCTTGCGGTGATTTGTTTTATGCCACTCCGAAAGCTTATCAAAAGATCTCTTTGTAAAATATTCGAAGAAGAAAGTCCTTTTTTTAGTGCATAAAAAGTAAATCCCGTATGTATTTTTTGTCTCTTCATAGTGATAAGAGATCACGTCTTTCCAGAATATTTTTGTATGAACTTTTCCTTTTTTCAAAAGTTCGATCTTTTCATCATCGACGATCATGACTTCAGGAGAAAGCTCTAATGCTTTTTTCCTTTTATAGGGAATGAGCCCTATTGCAATGAGTATGATACTCAAAAACCATGCAAAAAAACCCATCGTATTGAACATCTCTTGATGTAATCCATAATACAGGGTCCAAAGCAAGATAAGCCCAATAAAGGCGATGAACAGACCTTTAAAAAGAGCTTTGGAAAGTAGGCGAGAGTGGATTGCAGTTTGTAAAAGGAACATTTTAATTCAATTTTTGTCTTGAGTTAATTTAATTTTGATCTTAAACTATATGATTAATATGAATAATTTAAAAGATAGATTGCTTTGAATATGCCACATGAACTCGATGTTTATAGCTATTGGACCTTAGCTGTCTTTATTGTTGGATATATTTTTATCATATTTGAACACAAATTAGCGATTAACAAAGCAACGAGTGCCCTTCTTATGGCAGTGGGTTGCTGGGGCTTGCAATTTGCAGATCTTTCTCGCGAGGTATGGAATAACGAACATCTTTTATATCACATCGCGCGGGTAAGTCAGGTAATTATTTTTTTACTGGGCGCTTTGACCATTGTGGAAACCATCCATGCTC
>JBDHQC010000114.1:0-5809 GCA_039806815.1 Parachlamydiales bacterium | reverse complement strand
ATCAGTGATCTCTTCTCTTCATTAATTACTTTATTTTTAGGGTCAATGACAAATTGCCGTCCACAATTAAGGCATTGATGATTCTGCTTTCCATTATGTATATGGCCATTTTTTTTGATAGCCGATGAGCTACAGCTTGGGCACGTTAATGTCATTTCAGGTCTCCATTGGATAAAGCTTAATAAGAAAACCCAAAAGGCCTGAAAAGTCAAATGAAAGTTTTATATAGCATTACATGTTTAGGACTACCATAAAAGCATCAAAGAACTTCTTTAATCAATCCAAATTCCTTAATATCATCTACAGGAATTTCTCTATATTTTTTTGCAAGTGTTTCCTCATCTCTTAAAATTTCATCGATCAACTCATCCCCATACTTTAATTCCAAATAAATTTTATCTCCATTTTTTCTCGATATTTCCAAACATCCGTGCCCGCCTTTTAATCCTATTACTTTAGGATTGTATATTAAATTGTAATTATCACACTGAAAGTCATAATCTATAACTTCACTCGCAGAAACAGAGTGCACATGAAGTTTTTCACCGAGAGTAATCCCATCCAGAGTTAGTAGATATATTATTCCCGCACTATCATGATTTACAAGTTCCGCTAAAACTGAGAAACTCTCTTTTTGACTTTTGTTAGATATAGGTTTTGGAAAATAAGATGCTTCACCAAGCAAATGTCCTTTTCTATCAGAAAAACGCATTTTTACTCTTTCCCCTGGAAATGAATATGCGGAACAAAGCCCATAAGTTAGAGACTTGCAATTTTTCCCCTTACAGCTTATAAAGCCATTATCATCTATTGATATTATATCCCTAATTTTATATTCATTAGGCACTTTCTGACTTCCTCTCCAAGAAGAAATTACTATTTCTTCGTTTTTAGGAAAATTTTCGAATTGTAAATAATATTCTGCCCCTCCAAGAGAACGCAAACTTTCGGGTGATTGTATGACTTCTACTTTCAGTTGTGAAAGATTTGTCTCTTTTCCAAAAAGGGTTGCAGTAAAGAAGATTGCCAATAAAATGCATTTGAGTAAAAAATTCATAGATTTTCCCATATTGTAATTATGTAGTTGTTAGTAATTCATGCCATCATTCTAGTTATTCATAAATGTCGAAGTTTATTTCTCTACCCCAATTTAATTTCTTAATTAATCACGTCTTGGCAAATAATTAACAAAGCTCTTATACCATCAAGAAGAATTTGTACATATTGAAATATTGAATTAAATCTCATTTATTGCAAAACCAACTCTGCTACCTATGCATTCCCCTTGAAGAAAAAAGGCAAAATGACCCACCATTGATCTTAGAGACAACGGGGAAGAAACATTCTTTATGAGTGGGATAGCAGGTGCATATTCATTTCGATTTCCTAATGCTGAAAAGTTAAAGCAGGGGTTAACATACCTTGTTCCACCTTTTGCAAATGGTGAAGAATTTTCTGAACAAGTATATCAGCACAACAACATTGGCATCGGAGTCGTTGGCAAGAATACCCCATTTGTATCGAACGAGGAAAAAACCACATTTGTTGCTTTTGCAGGATCATTAATCAGAAAAGAAAAGCTCCTTAAGGAACTCCAAGTAACTCCGAACAAAGACATATCTGATGCAGAGCTTATTTTGCGAGTGTATAGCGAAAAAGGAATCGATTTTCTTAAAAGTGTCGATGGCTATTTTGTATTTCAGATCTTGGATTTGACCAAAAAAGTACTCTATATTGTGCGCGATAGAGTTGGACATTATCCACTTTTTTGGACGATAACGAGTCAGGCAATTCTTTTTGCTTCGAGCTTAAAAGCAATTTTAGCAACAGGACTTGTTTCTCCGAGCCCTGATCTTCAAAGCATAGCTGGATATCTTTTTCTTGGTTATATCTCTCAAGACGACACTCCTATCCAAGATGTAAATAGGCTTCTACCTGGTTATTACATAAAATTGACCTTTGAGGGGAACCTCTCCATTCATCAGTACTGGTCATTCAGTAGTAGCTTTAATAAAAATAATTCCTTCTCGATGCATGAACTTTATACTCAGCTCAACGAGCGCATTAAATCTGCACTTGCGGAAAAAACAAAAGTTTCAAAAGGGGAATGGACTCCTTATCAATGCGACCAATCTATAACTCCCCGTAAATTTCTCGATAGCCTCGTTCCAATGGTCTGGTCTATTGAAACTCCCATTGCTGCATTAGATGCAATATATTCCTGGCATTATGTTTCAATGTGCGCAAAAAATAACCTTTCTCCCCTCTTTGACACAGGATTTTCTGAAGAATTTTTCGATTATTCAAACTTTGTCAATTCGAATTCATTGCACAATGGCCAGTTTCCATTTTTTCAAAAAGTAAAGCTTGGTTGTGAACGGATTTTCACAAAAATAAACTCATTCATCTTTCCTCAAGTTGCAATACGGCTTTTGCGAAAAAAACTTGAACACGACCCACGTCTTGATTTTTTTCGTTCACAAGCACTACTTACAGAAGAACAACTTCGACATGCAGCACCACATTTTGGAAAGTATTTCCACGTAGATTTCTTCATTCATGAATTTTATAATGCGCAGAAGATCTCGTCTCCCATTGCAAGCCTTTTCTACTTGAACTTCAAAACGAAAACAATTGACTCCATTGGCGATGAAAGAGCACACATCTGCTTAAACCACGGTATAGATTACTATTCCCCATATTTAGACATTGAGGTGCTCGAATTTCTTGCATCTTTAGATATCGAAAGTTCTAAAAATTTGAATTCTTTTCCAAATACCTTATGTCCAATCCCCTTACAAAACCCAAAAGATGCTAAAGCATGGATCCAAGATCCGGAAGTGACGAAAATTTTCGATGCTCTGATATCAGGATACTTGGTAAAAAGTGGTTTTATCTCGGAAAAGTGGATTAAACGACTCGTTCACTACAAAGAAAACATGCCATTTGAAGTTCTTTATGCAATATTGATTTTGGAACTTTGGATGAGATTGTTTATCGACCGACCAATCTCAAAGACAGGGTATGACACACCAATTTTTGAGCTCTTGTTATAAACAAATGCCGGAGATTTACTCGTGACATAGCAAACATTCCTTAAGGCTGCTATCTTCCAATCCTGACCTGGTTCGGACAAAGCCATTTCACAAGGTCCCCGGCAAGATCAATATACTACTACGAAATCTCATTTCATTCAATTGATTTAGTATAGTACATTTCTTTTTCTGCACACACTTTCCTCAAGGCAAGCTCTGCGTGAATGCCGTGATTTTGCGCCTTTTGAACCTGCTCAAATAGCCACTTACCAAAAGCATCTTCTGAGGAAAAATGGCTCTCTTCATCGATTTCCGGCTCTTGCACAAGACCCGCATTTTCCAGTCGTTCAATTAATTTCTGTGCACGCAATAACGATGGTAGCGTGGTTGGAATATTTGCAAAAAGACCTGTTTCTTTTTTGTGAATCTCTTCGTCTTTTTTAACTTGCTGCCAGTGTGCATCGATTTCTTCTTCAGAATATACATTTCCTTCGGGGTTCCCTAAAACAAGATGCCGTCGCTCAATCTTATCAATTAATCTTTGCATTGCATCTTTCAACGTAAAGCGACCTTCTTTTTCTCCTAATTTTCCCATAAAAACAAAACTTAAAAAAATGTCACCGAGTTCATCGCAAATATGATCGTTTTCATCGCGATCGATCGCATCGATAAGCTCACAAGATTCTTCAAAAATGTATCTACGGAGTGTGTGAAGAGTTTGATTCTTTTCCCAGGCCGAGCCATGTGGCCCGAGCAAGACATCAAATATAGAGCAAATTTTTTTGAAAAGTTCAATCTCATCCATAGTAGTCACCATTGGTAATTGGTGACTACTATGCAAACAAAATCAATTTAGATCTATACCTTACATGCATCTCTACTCAAAGGCCCTGCTCCAAAATAGGTAATGAGTAATGCACCCCCGAGCATGGAAAGGTTTTTCAAAAACATCGCCTGCTGAATCCCTGCCATCATAGGATCTGTAACTTGCCAAAAATTGTGCATCATATAGGTAACCGGAATAAGAAAGAGCACTATCAACCACGCTCCAAATCGCGCTTTATAACCCAGAAGTATGCTCAGACCACCGATTAATGCCATTGCCCCTGATATTGGCACTAAAATATTTGCCATCGGAACACCTTGAATTGCAGCATATTCTGCAGCTTGCGGTGTAAAATGGCGAAACGATGCCAAAATAAAAATCGCCGAATAGAAAATTCGCCCCAAAAGAACGATGAGTTTCATGTTTGTTTATCCCCTTTATTTTTAATCTGGTTTTACAAAATTCAAAAAATAATTGCACATATTTTTCATTAGGACTTAGAAACAAATATTGCTATGATCGATGAGCAAATTACTTTTGGTGTACTATGAACCGAGATTTCGTTGCCAGCGTCTATATTTTTTTAGATGATAAAGTTTTGCTCTTGCATCACAAAAAGCTTGCAGTTTGGCTTCCTCCAGGAGGTCATCTTGAAAAAAATGAAATGCCCCATGAGGCAGCTCTTCGCGAAGTTCTCGAAGAGACAGGACTGCACGTCAAGCTATATTCGCAAGAAAATATATCCGTCGATGAATGGAATGCAAAAAGCATCCCTCGCCCTTATCTAACCCTTTTAGAAGAAATTCCGACTTGGAAAGATGTCCCAAAGCACCAACATATTGACTTTGTCTTTGTCGCAAAGCTTAATACAGATCAAGTACCCTGTTCACAAGAAGAACAGCTTCGATGGTTTTCTCTGGATGAGATACGCAATCTCAATGAAAGAGATCTCCTTCCTGAAACAAAAAAAGTGCTTGTTCATCTTTTTGAAAAATTCTCGTTAGCTTTAATTGGATAAACGTATGATGGAATTTGATGATGTTATTTTAAAAAAATCAGAACTGGACAATTCGCAGATGGCCTTGGTGTTTTTGCTAAGAGAGATTTTAAAAAAGGTGAAGTAGTTATTCAATGGAACTTGAAAATTCTTACTCCTGAAGAATTCGAAAATCTATCAGAATATGAACAAAAAAACTTCTGTCATCAACGCAACGGAATAATTTACCATTATCCAGAACCAGAAAGACACCTCAATAGATCAAAACATCCAAATGTATTCCCAGATTTTGAAAAAAGAGCAAATATCGCACTTTGCGATATTCATAAGGAAGAAGAATTGTCGATTTCAGAATCTTTTCAAGAAGACTTTTAAACAGCACCTTGAAGTTTCTGCGAAAGACTGATCAAACACACCGTATATCGCACAAATTCTAGTGTATCATCGACACAAAGAGTATGGGCTGTTTTATGAATGCTGAACCGTTTGGGATCCGGATTTAACGATACGGCATTATCAAAGATAAAGTCCTTTTCTTCATATTCTAATTGCTTTTCATCTTCATCCAAAGCAATAAACCCTTGTTGGGAAATTTGTGCCATTATATTGTTATACGGTCGTTCTGTAAAACAGTGGTGAAATACGTTTTTCCCATCAAAAACACATGTATAAAAACCTCGAAAGGAAATGAAAACAGACGGTTCTTTATTATACATTTCATGCGCATTTTCCCCATAAGGCTCAATTTGCCCCACAAGGGTATAGGAACATGTGTTTGAATCCGATGTCAATCGTTGAAGGGATCTAATCCCAAAACTTTGTTCGTAACGAATCATAAATGGTGGAATTTTGTGAAATAGCCTCACCTTGTTTTGGACATGCAATGGAAGATTGGAGTATTTAGGAGATTTCAAAGCCTGAGGTTCAGGTAAAAACCAATCAAGTACTCTT
>JBDHQC010000113.1:0-5820 GCA_039806815.1 Parachlamydiales bacterium | reverse complement strand
GCAGTAAATTGAGGTAGTATAGATCATTTACAACCTCATTTAAGAATGGAGCATACATATGGCAACTGAAAAAGTAGTAATAATTGGATCTGGGCCTGCAGGTTATACTGCAGCTATTTATGCAGCAAGAGCTATGCTACAGCCCGTTCTTTACGAAGGTTTTTTTTCAGGTCCTGCCGGAGGGCAGTTAATGACGACAACTGATGTCGAAAACTATCCAGGTTTTCCGGAAGGAATTTCTGGCCCTGATCTCATGCAGTTTTTTAAAAAACAGGCAGAGCGTTTTAGAGCAAAAATACTACCGGAAGATGTACATTCCGTTGACCTTTCTCAAAGACCGTTCACCATAAAAGGTCAGAAAACCGAGGTTTTGGCGCATACTATCATCATATCAACAGGTGCTACTGCTCGTCGCCTTCCTATTCCAGGTACAGGTGATGATGGCTTTTGGCAAAAAGGAGTTTCAGCATGTGCAGTCTGCGATGGGGCAATTCCCATATTTCGGGATAAAGTTCTCTTTGTAATTGGTGGGGGAGATTCTGCTGCAGAAGAAAGCATTTTCCTTACGAGATATGCAAAAAAAGTGTACCTTGTCCATAGACGCGATAAACTCAGAGCCTCTAAAATTATGCAAGATCGCATCCTGCACAATCCAAAAATTGAAGTTCTCTGGGATAGTGTTGTGACAAAAGTAGGGGGTGATAACCTTTTGCGAGCTGTCACTGTAAAAAATCTCAAGTCTGAAAAAGAACAAGACTATGAAGCAGGTGGTCTTTTTTTTGCAGTAGGACATGAACCCAATATCAAATTTCTCAACAATCAAATTGAGCTCAATGAAAAAGGGTACATTCAAGTAGTGCCCGGAACGTGTAGAACATCAATTCCAGGAGTATATGCTGCAGGAGACGTTCAAGACTATGTCTATCGACAAGCTATTACTGCAGCAGGATCCGGTTGTATGGCAGCATTAGAAGCAGAACGAGAACTTTCAGCAATGGGCATAGAATGAGATATTTATCGCGATTTTTTGCAATGAGCCTTTTGATTTCAGTATGTTCTTTTGCAGGTGACATGAGGCCCAAGTCTTCAGAATTTTTGCAGTTTGAGACAGAAATTTCGTATAAACACGTTCAATCAAATGAACTGAAGACAAAATGTGGAACTAAAAATCACCATCTCAGGTCTGATGTCGTCACACTTTCTTTAGGATTTAGTCCGACTCCAACGTCGGATCTCGCAGTTGATCTTTTTGCAAATGACACCCAAAAACACAACGCCGGTTTTGAAGGATTTCAGGTGTTTTATAAAAATCAGTTTCAAAATGATCTCGTCGATGACTATTTTAGCATGGCATGGGGTCTTCGAGGAACTCTTGGAAATCACAATCGAGTAAAAGATCTTTCATCAGATCTTCATAGTCTCGCATCGATTGATGCATTTTATTCCATTGGCAAGGAATTGTGGCATACAAAAAAAGGATTTTACAACGCCTTTTTTGCAATTGACATAGGTCTTCCAGTGAGCGGGTCTCCTTGGGTCAATCCGAAAATACAGATGGAATATAAATATAATGACATTCACTCTTTTAGTGCATTTATCGATTTTGAAAAAGGATTTGGAAATAGGTCGTTAAAAAATGGCCATCATTTTCCTGGTTGGACGCATATCGATTATCGCCATACTGATGTTGGTTTTAGGTATTCTTATGCAATCGAAAATATCGGTTCAATTTTTGCAAAAGTATACTATCGCATCAATGCAAAAAATGCTCCAAAAGATGCAAAGGGATTCATTATAGGGTTGACAATACCGTTTGGTCTCTAAGTACTACTAGTGCTTTTCTTTCTCGATTGCTGAAATCATTTTATCTACAGTTGCATCTTCATCAAAGATAATCGGAATATCGCCGTATTTTGTGCGATCGTATTCGGACTTGAAATGAACGCGAGCAATAATTTTTGCTTGCGGGTTTATGTGGTGCACTGCTTCTATAATCGAAAGAGTTATTTCCCGATCGGGTGTCGTGATGACAACAAGGGGAATGTTTTCAACGTTTGCTCGTTCTAACAGTTGAAGTTGGGTGGCATCTCCAAAAAGAAGTTCGATATTTTTTTCATGAACTGATGATACAGTATCGATGTTTTGTTCAATGACTAATACGTCGTAGTCTTCTTTAAGAAAATGTGCGATCGCTTTTCCAACAGGTCCAAATCCTACGACAAGTGCTCGTGGCAAAAAGGATTCTTTCGATGTCTTGTTCGAGTAGAGAATGTTATTTTGATAAGCTTTGCTAATCGGATGTTTTTCTTTTAAAACCGACTTGAAAAGTTGAAAAAGTATTGGATTGAGTCCAATCGTAATAAAAGAACAGGCAACGAGAATATCATAAGCATTGTCAGGAAGAATTTTTAGGCGACTTCCTTCTTCTGCAATGATAAACGAATATTCCCCGATTTGAGAAATAGCAAGCGCACAAGTCATAGCAACGCACGATTGGTATTTTGCAATTTTTACGATACAAAAACAAAAAATGGGTCGCAATAAGAGCAAAATGCACAATGTTCCAAAAAATAAGACGAGATTATTTGGAAGTACGAAAGGATTGAAAAGCATTCCTACGGATACAAAAAAAAGGACACTGAAAGCATCGCGCATGGGTAATGCATTTGCTGCAGCTTGATGGCTAAGCTCTGTTTTCCCAACGACAGTACCTGCAATAAAAGCACCAAGTGCAAGAGAAATCCCAAAAAAATATGAGCTCGAAACTGCGATCGTAAATACTACTGCTAATATGGCTAAGGTAAAAAGTTCATGAGACCTTGTTCTTGCAATTCCTTTTAAGAGCTTTTCAATCAGCTTATCCCCAATAAAATATACGATCAATCCAAGGAGGAACACTTTAATAAACACAAGGAGGATTGAAAATGAAAGAGAAGTCGTATACTGAACAAGAGCTGGAAGTAAAATAAGTCCGAATACGGAAATGAGGTCTTCGACTATTGTCCATCCGACGACAATATGTCCTTGTTTAGTATGGAGTAAATTTTGATCTGTTAAGACTCGAACAATGACGACTGTACTCGATACGGAGATTGCAATTCCAATGACAAAACCTTCGATGAGAGATTCACCGATATAAAGACTCAAAGAAATTCCAGCACAAATTGATAAGGTGCTAAGAAGGACTGCTCCTGGGAGAGAAATTTTCTTTACAGCACTTAGATCTTTCCAATTAAAATTTAATCCGACGGCAAACATCAAGAGTGTGACGCCTATCATTGCAAGCTGATCTGATATATTTTGATCCACGATAAAGCCAGGGCAATGGGGTCCTAATATAAATCCTGCAAAAAGATACCCAATTATGGGTGAGAGCTTAAGCTTTTGAGAAAAATATCCAAAAAGGCAGGCAAGACTTAGAGCAATGGCTAAAATTGCAATTATTTTTATATTATCTGGCATAGTGTTTATATAATTTTATTTTTACATATAGCATTGTTGAGAATTAATTTATATACATGTATTATTTACGGTGAATTATTTTTTTGACTCAGATGAGTAGAGAAAAAATAATCATTTTTACCAAAGAATATCGATTCGTTATTTTCAGATTCTTTGTGTTGAAAATTAATAAAAAGAGGAAAATAATGAATAAACTTGAATCTTCAACAATAAATTCTTTTCAAATTCCTGTTGATGACACAGTTCCAAATGAAATTAAGAGAGAAATTCATATTTTTAATTTTTTTTCTTCTAAAAAAATAAAAGATACCAAATCTGAAACTAAATTCGGGGGGAGTAATTTAAAGGTTCTCACTGTATATATACCCTTTATTTCTCGATTACATGGAAATGTGCTCAGTAAAATAAAAGAGAAAGGTGAGTTATACTCTAAGATTGAATGTGGTTTTAAATCCTTTCTTGATTTTTTAAATGAAAAAAAGGAAAGGAAAGTAAGAAATTTCAAAAAAAAAGTAGTTGAGAGCTCTCACTTGCTTTTAGCTACAGAGCCAAAAAAATTTCCACAACTGCTTAAAATGAAACAGTCAACTTCAATCTGGGAATGCCATTGTGTCGAAGGGCTTTCTCGTTTGCATTGTCCTCAAGAATCAAGACGTTCTGAATTTGAAACGCTTGTCATAAAAAAAATACAAAAGCGGCTTCCTTTTACTGATATTCAGAAAAGAACGATTCACATAGCAAGCATAGGAGCTGGAGGTTGCTTTCAAGAACTCATTTTTCATGGACGGCTTTCTGAAACAAAAGGATATCAGATACACTGGACTCTTATTGACAAAGATTCTTACTCTGAGACTCTAACAGATTTTCTTTTCTTTGCAAAAATTTTCGATCCTAACACTTCCTTTTTATCAGTAAAACAGACAGGTGAAAACTATCTTAAGAAATTTGTACCACACGATGAAAATGGTGCCATTTCCTTAGAGTCTCAACTAGAACTTCCCGATGTAATCCTTTCTGTAGACTTAGGACATGGGGCAAGCTCTAAAATAAGAGAATTAATATCAAAGATCAAAAAAGTATCTCCTCTGCTCATTTATGCAGAAATGGATAAAGTTGGAATTGAAGGTCGAATCGAAATAAAAATTCAGTAAAGTTCATTTTCAAGGGAGGAAAAGCAAAATTCTGTCATTTTCGTAAAATCTATATAGCGATAGTAATCAACAGTTTCTCCATGAACGGTAAGAGTTTTGTCTTTATGAAGAGTATACTGAATTCTTCCTTGTATCGATCGATCAAATTGTGCAACTGATTCATTAAATCCAGGCAAATAGAAAAAATTCGAAAGAACAGGGCAAAAACGTATTGCACAGTCCTTAAATTCTGAATTATACAGAGCAGTGTAGAGTAAATACAGCTGCACTCTTCCATTTGCATCGCTAAAAGGGTGGATGATGCTAAACCCAAACGAAAGAATAGATGCAATAATTACAGGATGTATATGAGATTTTCTCATTTTCTCATAGCAACTGAGTATGGAGTCTAACAAAATAGGTACATCTTCCGGTTTTGGCGATATGCGACAAATCTTTTTTCCATTGTTGAATGCAAGGTAATTTTGATGCTTTCTAAAATTTTTTTCAAAATATTGAGGACTTACCAATTTATTGTGAATGGAAATGAGCTTTTCTTTTGTGAGTTTACAAGGTGGTATGGGGTCTCTAATGAGCATTACCAATTTTTTGTATCGGATTTTAGCTTCATGGATTTTTTCCCCATCTTCCTCAGAAAAAGAAGGCTCTATCGGAAGTATAAAACCATCCCGTTTTAAAAGAATCCGTGCTTTTTTACAAAAATCTACAGTTTCGTACTTCTTTAATTTTTTTGTCTTTTTTACGATGGGACAAAAGTCCATACTCCCTATGAGATTATCGAGTATTCGATGACGTACACTCTTTATAGGGTTTAGTGTGTAATATTTCGTAGAATCTAAGAGTTCTGTATATGTCCCATTAAAATCAGGCATGTTGCACGTTGATTTTGTACAACTTTCATATAGATACCAGATTTTTCTGGAATCATCGTCATAATTAAACTCATTTAATAGCCGTTTGATCTCATTTTTTTGTATTTTTGGCAGAATTTTTCGAAGAATTTCAAAATTTAAACTTTCATATTTTACAGCAAAATAAAGATGAAATAAATAATCATTCAAGTCTTTTAAAAGATAGTTTAAGGGGAAAACACATACTTTTAAACCCGTTTTTTTTATCGTAATTTTGCGATTTATTGAATCATTTAAAAAAGAAGAAAAAAATAGGGGGATTTTATCGATCAGAAAGTGTTGAGCGAGGACTTGAT
>JBDHQC010000112.1:0-5888 GCA_039806815.1 Parachlamydiales bacterium | reverse complement strand
CGCAAAAGTCAAAATAGATCTCCTTCAGTCCTGTTGGAAGTTCCTGAATTGCTCTTCCAGAAAAACGATTGCATTGCTTGAGACTTAAAATAGATAAAGAATTAGGCAAAAATGAAATTCCAAATCCTCTAATTTGTAAGCATCCATCTAAGAATAAGGACTGCAACGAACATAATTCTTTCAAATTTTCTAGACCAAGATCAGTTATTTTTTCAGAATGAGATATATCGAGAATCTTAAGTTTTGGATGTAAGTTTACCAAATCGCTATCTGATAGGCCACAATTGGCAAGTCTTAGTTTGGTACACTTTGTTTTTTTTATGTTTTTAATAGTTTCAGGATGTAAATTTCCCGATTCTGATAACGATAGAGTTTCAAGTGAAGAGGGGAATTCTAAAGGAAAAGACTCAAAGTTTGAATTGCATACAGAACAATTTTCACAGATAAATTCTTTCAAAAGAGTAAGCTCTTTAAGAAACGTTAAGTCTTTTGCTTGTATGTTGTTTTGCGAAAGATCAAGGGATTCTAAATTCTTCGGAAGCTTTATAAGACCTGAGGAAAACTTGTCGTAAGACACAGAAGAAAGTTTTAATTTCTTGAGATTTTTAAAACGCCGAAATGCATCAATCCCATTTTGCGTTATGCTCCAGCCTTCAAGTTCAAGTTCTTGCACGTTCTCAGGAATCTTTTCCAATTCGTTATCTGAAAAATGGGCAAAGCGATTTAGTTTCAAACGCAATATTTCTTTTGGCAAAGCGCTCAACAAAGAAGGAGAAAGCATCCTTCCTGACCCAGTTATATCAAGTTCTATAAGATCTTCTGGAAGTGATTCGAAGATGTGATCTGATATATTTGGACAAAAGCGAATCTCTACAGTCTTGAGCTGTGTACTTTTTGCGTGTGAGAAAATATCAGGTGCAATTTCACGACATTTTAGAAAGGATATTTTTTTTAGATTTGAACATAGAGATAAAAAATGCAAAGGAATTTTGCTTTTTAAGTCTTTGAATTCGACGTGTTCGAGCTGAGATAAAATCTTGTAGGGTAGTGTATCGGGAGAAAATTTAGAAAAAAAATGATCGCACTTTGAAAAAGAAATAGACTTTATATTGACAAGCCATTCACAAAATCTTTTAAAATCTTCGAGCGATATCGACGTGCCGTCAAGTTCGAGATGTGTAATGAAATTGCCATATGTCTTCCAAAAGCTTTGTTCTTTCTTGTCAAAGTTTAAAAGTTGCCAGGAGTTAACTCTGAGCATATATTCGAAATATTTACCAAAAAAAAAGCTTTTCCATCCCAAATCAGAAATTTCTTCTTTCCGTGGGTCAAACCCAAAACAAAGAGCCTGTTCCTTCCAAAATGACTCTGGATCATACGATAACGTGGGTGTTTTTTGGCTATAGATAAAGGGATTTCTTCCTAATTTTAAACGCTCGAAAAAAGAAGTCTTTTTGACGCAAGACATAGAGGATCCACTTTTCTTTGCTATGCTTAAAGAAAGCAAAAATCAAGTTATTTTTTCAAGAAGTATTTTGCATTTTATCAAAGAAATCTTAAAAAAACTCGTTCTCCTCTACTATTAATAAATTAAAAAAAATAATTTACAATATTTTAAATATATATGTATATTAAAAATTAGAAAGAAATTAAATAATCAATTTCCTTCTAAAAGGAGATATTTATGGAAGGCATGTCTTCTCATTATGAAGAGCAAAAAATGTTTATCATTGAAAACGCAAACCAAAAAGATATCGATCAAATTGCGGAAGCTTTTGGAAAACTTTCACACAATGAATTGAACGCGCTTATTAATAGGGCAAATCAACGGGGAAAGAATTTTTTGCAACTTGAAATGCCGGATGGCACAAAACAACGCCTTCGTCCTCTTAATGATAGAGATGCTCAAGCAATTTTTCAAAAAAATCCGGAGATGAAAGAAATATTCGAAAAAGGAATGTATGTACTTGAACAGAAGCAAAAGTCAGGAAATAGAATTGCGATTGCAGGAAATGAGAAGGTAGCACAACAGGTAGCACAAGGTAGTATTCAATTTCGTGGAAGTAGTGGGAATGTAAAACAATATTCGAACGTTCAGACAATGACAAAACAACAACAAGCAAGTATTGCAAAAGCTTTTACAAAAGCATTTGGTGGAGTTGAAATTGCACTTCCTGAAAAAAAAGCAACAAGTGCTTCATTTGAAAGAGGAGTAGAAGCTCAAAAAGAAACCACAACTGCCTCATATAAACCAAAAGGCCCTCACGTAGAGACAAAACCAAAAGAAAAAGAGACGAAAAAGGAAACGACACATGTGAAAACCTCTACTAAAGCAGATTTGCTCCAAGAAGAAGAAGCTCTTCAAAGGAAAAAAGCATTTCGAAAAACAGAAAAAAGTAAAGACGAAGCTTCTGAGGAAAGAATTCAGAAGCAAAAAGATATTGATTTGAAAAGAGGAGAAACTAAAAAAAGCTAAAAGTCTTTTGATTTTACTATGGGAGGTTTCTGATGACTGCAAGAAGCGGAGTTGCTCCAGCTCAGGATTGGGGAAATTTATTTCAATCCTATAATCAAGATACTCTTTATAAAGATCTAAAAACAATGGTGACGAATGGTGCCTCAAAAATAAAATTATCAGACGTTATAAACGATAAAGACACACAGATAAAAGGAAGAATTATCAGGCTACTCGATAAGGAAAAAGTCGCCCAAATTCACGATCTCATCTCTAAAGACACACAACCTGAAAATGCTGCAAAATCAGAATCGACAAAACTCGAAGTTTTGAAACTTTTATCTTCTTTGATAATAAAACAAGACGTCATCTTTGAACAAAAAATGAACGACGGTACAAGAAATGCATTTGCAATCGGAAAAATCGCGCAAAAAATTGATTCCGGTGAATTTGCATTAAAAGATAAAAAAGGAAATATCAAAAAATACGATAAAGTTCAAGAGTTGAGCTCTCAAGAAATATCAGACATTGCAAACGTGATCACGAATAACATAAATACCACATTACCTAAAAAGGAAGAAAGCGTAGTTTCAACAACGACTCAAATTGAAGAAGACCCATCTCAAGTAAAAACGAGCGACAAACAAGAAATTTTAGAAACTCCTTTGCCAAAACAAACAGAAAAACCACAGATAAAAGATGCGCCAATCAAAGAAGAAACTCTTCAACAGGCAATGCAGCAAGTAGAGAAAGAAGGAAAGCCAACAGTAGCTCAAGTCGAGCTAAAACAAGAACTACCAAAAGAAACTAAAGTTCAGATGCCGGAACAAACGCCTGCCAAAGAAGAAGTGACTACAAAGCCTACGGAACCTGTCATCGATAAAAAAGAAGAACCTGCAGAAAATGAAACGGTCAGTTAATCTGCATTTTTTTGTGCTGCAGATTCAGGTGCTTTTTCTTTCTTTTTGAAAATCGATAAGAACTTTGCAAACATTTTGCAAAGAAGATAATACGAGAAAGTCCCAAAAAGAAGCCCAAGAAATCCATACACAATCGTTTCAAGATTAAATGCAAATCCCGGAGAAAATGAAGTGAGCGTATTTTTTAAAATGTCGAAATCGATATGTCTAAAAAAGATAAAAGGTTTTGAAATAGGAGAAGCATTCTGAAGTGATTGCCACGCATCTACTAAAGAAAAATGGCGCATGCATACGTCTTGCAAGAATTTTCCTTGAGCAGAAATGATTGGTTCAGGGTTTTGTACAAATGCATCTAAGTATTCTTGAATACTTTTATGTGCGGTTTTTGCAAGATTTACAATCTGCTCATAGGCAAGGGAATTTTCTTCTAGATGGCCTGCAAGGCGAAGGGTATACTGTTGGATTATGAGAGGTCCTTGACAAAATACAATTGCACCACATACTGCGAAAATCTTATCAAATATATTTGAAAAAAATTTCATGTTGGGTCTCTTAAGTGATTCTAACTTCACTTATTACCCATCTTTTTCTTTTTTAGGTATAGTAAAGTTAAAATAACTTACGGTGAGATACGCCTTTTCTTTTGGAGGCTCCGCCACCACCACCATCATTGCCATTAAAAACTCCGGCATTATAAACGGTGTTTGAATCTAAAGTATCTACAGAAATTGAACCATCTTTGATCTTTTCCAGATCGAGATTTTGGCCTCTTCTGAAGAATTTGATCAAGGCTATTTCAAGAACATGCAGATCTTCAGACGAATCTGAATCGTACACTTTTACTCTGAATGTCTTCGGCTCGTCGTGCATTGCCCTATGATGAGGGTATCCTTTTTTCTCCGGATGTCTTGCGTCAGAACTGTGCGTATTAAATCTCCTTGATACAGGTGGTTCTGTCATTCCGATATATCGTTTAACGTAGGTTGCTTTTGATCCATCTGATTTTGTCAGCTGCTTTTCTTGACGAATAGAATAAAGGACATTCGTTTTCTTTTTGGTCTTGGGGCTAAAGCCTACGGTTAACTTTTCTTCGTCGATCGGATAGCTTTTTAATGGAGATTCGTAGGTCTCTTTTAATCGTTCAATTCGTTCTTCTACTTGTTTTTGTTCTTCGAGTTTACGTTCTTTTTTTTCTTTATTTGTTTCATTCTTTTTTCTTGCGCATCCGCCGCCGCCGCCAAGCCTTTTATTATAGCCATTTTTTATGGAATCTTTGGCTTTAATATAGTCTGTTTCCAATTGACCCCATTCATCTATTTGGTCATCGAGGGTTGTCCCTTTTTCTTGTAATGCTTTCTCTGTGACCATGAGTCCGAATTGAAAGTCTTGGGGAGAGTCTTTAAATGCCAGCGATAAGGCTGTTTTTTCCTTCTTAAATTCTGCCTTATAACCATGGAGGCGGTTTTGTATATCGTCGGTGTATCCTACCTTTCGCTTAGAATTATTGGTGTTTTTCCAGACATAAATGACGTTCTGGCGGGTTTTTAATGAAGGGGAGTCACTATCGATAGATCCATCGCTTTTTACCGTATAATACTTCTCTGGGGTGGAAAACCCCTGAGAAATTCCTTGAGTTTGTGTCGTAGTTTCCAGATTTTGAGCTTGCCTTAAAGGACTGATTGGAAAAGACGCTTCCATATAAATATTACCATTTTATTTTAAATTAATTATATCATAAAATTATGATTATTTCAATATTAATCCATAATAAATACAATAAACATTTTATGTAATATTAAGCTTTTTTTATAACTCTTTATAAGCTTCATTTTTCGAAAAATCGACACTCAAAGAGGATAAATTTGTGAAAATACTTGATTGTAAATGAAAGACATATGAAAATGTCGTCTCATTGACCCGCAGTGGAAATCTAAAGTTTACGAAGGAGCTTAAAAATAACTATGAGCGCTACGAGCAACAAACGTACAATAACGAAGAAAGAGCTCGTTCATACTATTTCACAAGAAAAGGGGATACATCCGAACGATGTTCGTCAGGTGATCCAGGCCTTTTTAGATAAAATGACGGATTGCTTGTCTCAAGGTGAAAGGCTTGAGTTTCGAGATTTTGGCGTGTTTGAAGTTGTTGAACGAAAGCAGAAAATTGGACGGAATCCAAAAAATGCGGGAACACCGATTGTTATTCCAGCAAGGAATGCAGTAAAATTTACACCTGGCAAAAAAATGAGAAGCGCGATCGAAAACGAATTATTAGTTGCTTTTGCAGAAGAAAAAGCAGGGTAAGTTTATTGTGTGTCATAAACTACATGGTGTTTGAATGTCATTTGCACGAATTTTTATAATCTTTACCGTTCTTGTATTTGGCGGAATCTTTGTTGTCGCTTTATGGAAAAAAAAGCCAACAGATAATACAAAGCCATTTGAAAAGTCAATTGAGGTGCCAATTCAAGAACTTACTTTGCCGATTGAAAAGGAAAAAACAGAAAGTATACA
>JBDHQC010000111.1:0-5995 GCA_039806815.1 Parachlamydiales bacterium | reverse complement strand
ATCGCCGATGGTACTATGCACAAGAGCATGGGAGAGTAGGTCGTCGCCAGGTTTTTATGAGCCTTCAAAGGTAATACTTTTGAAGGCTCTTTTTTTTTGCCAAAAAAAGGCCCACATCGCCGATGGTACAAATGGATATGCTTTTACAAAGATCCATTTTTCAGACACAGAAAAGAGCTTGTAAAATTTTGGCCTGAGATCTGAAGAAAATAGCGGGAGCTATTTTTGAAGATCGAAGGACAAATTGACTTGATTGATTATCTTGTTAAACTAAGATTTGCGCCACTTCCTGAAGTATTTAAGCAGATTATACTCACTCTTTATACTCACTCTTGCAAAGATACATTAATTTGAAATTCGCACACCGAAAAAATAAGGACGTAAATGTCTTTTGCGACGTATAGTGAATCTACAATTTTCTAAATCTAGGAGTGTTTATAATGCAAACAGGATCGACAGGTCGAAGAGCACCAATGGACATAGTCGAAAGACCATTCAGTCCATTTCCAGGAGAAAATCTCTATAGTACTCTATCGTTCTTTGAAAAAATTGTAGAACTTTCTAAAAAAGACACATGGTTACCACGAGAAGCATACGAAAACGAAGTAGTTCGCATAAAAGCGGCTATTTCGCGTCTTGAAAATGAAAAGGATAGCTTAAAAGATTCAGTATCCATGAAAAAAGAAGAACTCAATCATGGAAACTTCAATTCTACATCTACTCCACGGGTTAATGATAAAGTAGAAGGATTATTCAGAGAAGCATTGAGGGAAGAAAAAGATAGAATTCGCATGGAAGACGATGATATGGATTTTCATGATATGAAACCCGGAAGGGATCGCATCGTTCGCTCAAAAACGATTTATCCCAGTCTTGAAGCTCTTACTTGGACAAATCCCGGAGATGAACATAACGCAATTTCAGAAAAAGATGAGATTCAAGAAATAGGAGATTCCTTAAAGAATATCAAACTTGAAAAAACAGATTATTTTGATAAAAAAACAGTCTTAGAGATCGATTCAATTTACAAAAACCGTAGGCTTTTAAAAAAATATTACTCTAAATACCTTTCTAAATTAGCAACATTACCACCAGATCCAGACTTAACTGTCGATGCATTATATTCTAAGGATACACCTGCAACTTTAACTAATTCGTTCGGCGTTGAAGTAACGTTTTGCAATAAAAAATATGGTTGCATTTCATTTGAAAAAATTCCAATGCTACCATCTCTTTCAGCTGGAGATACAATTTGCCTTTTTTGGGAGGCAATTATTACTTCAAAAGCAACGACAATCGTATCTTTGGGCAATAATATGGAGGGTGGAAAATTTAAATTTCCTGCGTACTGGTTAAATCATTATCTCGATGAATTATGTATCCATAATGATTGGGTTATTTCTTGCGGCGAAAAAGAAACTCTTGCTGAAGAAGTTTCAGTGCAAAGTTTTAACAGCGAGTTCCCAGTAATTACACAAAGAGTTTTAAAGGCAACAAGTCTTTCGACTGGCGAAGAACGAACCATTACGCACTTTCATTTTGAGCATTGGCATGATAACAGAATAGCTCCAAGCCTTGATCTTTTATGCATACTTATTGAACACACGAACAAACTCCAACAAAAATGCGAAACTTCCTTGATTATTCAATCAGAAGACCCTTGTAGAGGGGACGAATTTATTTTCCTCGACGTCATAATATCTGAATTTATTCGACAAAGGTGCTCCGGCATTTCACCGGAACAATGTTCTGTCAATATTTTAGACTATCTCATGAAACTACGAGCGCCATTGCCTTTTGCTGTGTTTAAACAAATTTTTGAAGTTGTTGCAGATCTTGATTTAGAACGCATTCTTTCTTAGTTCTTCCAAAAAATCGCCTTTTTTGAAATAGAGTAAAGTATCTGTGTATTTCAAAAAAGGTGATTTATGAGAAGGTTTTCGTTTATCAAAATTCTTGTCTTGTTCTCTATCTGTATCAATTTGCCAAATCTTGAATCACAAGATCAATCAACTCCTCCTGTTACGGCAAGTCTTCTTTGTGCAAGAAATAAAATAAAAGCAAACGATGTATTTTGGATTTTAGTCGATTTTAAAATACAACCTGGATGGTACTTGTATTGGAATAGTAAAGAAAATGCAGGAAAAGCACCTTCTTTCCAACTTAACGTTCCTAAAGGATTTATGAAGGGAGATATTTTCTGGCCAACACCAAAAAAAATTACGAACAATGACATTTCATTTTGGGGTTATGAAACTACCCTTTCTATCCCGATTCAAATACAGGCTGCAAATGATCTCAAAGATGGAGCTAATGCAACTATTACGTGTGATGTTCAATGGGTTGCGGTCGGGAAAAGCAACATTCCTGGAAATGCTCAACTTTCTCTTACCTTACCAGTAAGCGAACAAGAGTCTGATCTCGACCAAAAGACTATGTCTCTATTTCAAAAAGTCGAATCTCATATGCATCGTCAAGGAGATACGTATCAAGTGACAAGTTCCGGGAAAACACTTACCATTTCTATTACGAGTCCAACCCAGCGATTTATTGACATCGGAGAGATATTTTTTGTTCCCGAAACAGAAAGCTTGTTTGAAAGCACAAGTCCGATCTCACATAAAGAAGAAAATGACTCCAAGAAAATCACTGTTACGTTCCCACTCAAAAAAGCAATTGGCAATAAACAAGACACGAGAATACGCGGAATTCTCGTCATCGAGCGAAAAGGCGATTACAGTCATGAAAACGAAGAAACTTGGTGGATTGACTCAGTCGTTTGAAAAAGTAGGCCATACATGGCCTACTTTGCACCTTTTGTCTGATGTGTTTTTACGACGTTGAGTATTTCTTCAAAGACTTCATTTGGTGTCTTTGAACCATCTACATTATACAAAATTCCTTTCTGGCGATATAAGTCATCGAGGGGTTTTGTTTGAAGGTGATACACGCGAAGTCTTTCTTTAACAGTTTCGAGAACATCATCTTGCCTTTGAATGAGCTCTGTACCACAAACATCGCACTTTCCAGGAACTTTTGGTAGATTGTTTTCGATATGATAGACTTGATTGCATTTTGGGCAGACTCTTCTTCCGCTAATTCTTCGTGCGACATCATCGTCATTGACGACTATGTTGATTGCCATAATGTCTGAATTGTCCGGCAAGGTCGAATCTAATGCTTGCGCTTGTGCTAACGTTCTCGGAACACCATCGAGAATAAATCCATTTTTGCAGTCATCCAAGCTCATACGCTCTACGATCATATCGATGACAAGACCATCTGGAACGAGTTGTCCTGCATTGATATATTTTTGAGCTTTTTGCCCAAGTTGCGTGTTCTTGCTTATGTTTTCGCGAAAAAGATCTCCCGTTGAAATATGAGGTATCGAAAGCTCTTTTGATAAGCGTGAAGCTTGAGTTCCTTTCCCAGATCCTGGCGCACCTAATAAAATGATAATTTGAGGATCATTTTTTGTTGTCACAGTTTGAAGTCCTTGGTAAAACGTAATGATAAAAAAAGCCGACAATATTAGCAAAAGATTGTATTTTTTCATTTTTTTTCTCAATTTAAATTTTCGAAAACGATTATAGCATGCATTTGGAAAAATATCAATGTTAAGAACTTTAACTTTAAGACTATAAAAGGTATACTTGAAAGAAACAGTTGATTGTTGAGGTATGTATGGGACAGATGACAAAACGCATATTTTTATTTCTCGCCGTAAACTTTTTCGTCATTATGACAATTTCTTTTGCATTGAGTCTCTTCAATGTGCGGCCTTATCTCACACGTTCAGGGCTTGATTATCAAACCCTCATGATATTTTGTCTAATATGGGGTATGGGTGGTGCTTTAATTTCTCTTGCACTTTCACGTGTGATAGCAAAATGGATGATGCAAATTCGATTAATAGATCCAAATAAGGCTACAAGTCAAGAAAGAGCATTATACTTATTGGTTGAAAAACTTGCAAAATCTGCAGGACTTCCTTGCACACCAGAAGTCGGATATTACAACTCACAAGAAGTAAATGCCTTTGCAACCGGACCATCAAGTAGAAAAGCACTCGTTGCAGTATCGACAGGGCTTTTAAATCGAATGAATTCAGAACAGGTAGAAGCCGTCCTTGCACACGAAATATCCCACGTTGCAAATGGCGACATGGTCACCATGACCTTGCTTCAAGGAGTAATCAACGCCTTTGTCATGTTCTTTGCAAGAGTTTTAAGCTTTGTACTTGTCAAAGCAATACGTCAAAAAGAAGATAGCGATGTTTTAGATTCCCCAATTCTTTATTCTGTATTCGTGTTTGTCTTTGAGATTATTTTTATGATATTGGGTTCTCTAGTCGTTGCAGCTTTTTCCCGATACCGCGAATATCGAGCAGACGCAGGAGGAGCTCGCCTTGCAGGAAGATCAAAGATGATCGATGCTCTAAAGGCTCTTCAGAACACTGTTGGAATTAAGGATCCAAGAGCAGATGTTCCTGCCTTTCGTGCTATGAAAATTTCTGAGCCAAAAGGGTTTCTTTCCTTGTTTGCAAGCCACCCTCCAATAGAATCTCGCATTCTTCGCCTTCAACAAGGAAGATTCTAACAAATCACTGACACGCGCAATTTTGCGCGTGTGGAATAACTAAATATTGAAATGCCTTTATTGGTATGCAATCTTTTGATTCATTAGGCGTTTCAGATCTTCAAAGAGGTCTTCAATGGTTCTTTCGCCATCAATTTCCGTGAGTTGATGTTCTGAGGAAAAGTACTTCAAAATTGGCTCTGCGCCTTTATTGTAGGCAAGTTGATTTGTTTTGATGTTTTGCGGGGTATCATCGAGTCTTTGCCCAAGTTCTTCATAGCATAGATCGCATTTATTTGCCCTTTGAGGGGGAGAATATTTAAGATCATAGACGCGACCGCATTTTTTACAGTATGATCGCGTTTCAGTTCTCGTAATCAAATATTCTTCAGAAACAGTGATAGATACGACTAAAATTTGATAACGCTCTTTTAAAACTTGGTTGAGTTCTTTTGCCTGATCAACTGTGACCGGAAATCCATCCAGAAGAAACCCTCCATCACAATCGTGATTTGCTATCCGTTGTATGAGGAGATCTTTAAAAAAATCATTGGGAATGCTCGATGTCGATTTTAAGCATTCGCGTGCTCTTCTTCCAATATCGTCTTCATGTTTTGCACAGGCAAAGAGCGTTTCTGCAAACGATATATAAGGAAGGGAAAACGTATTACTCATTTTAATCGCAAGCGTTGCTCGTCCAGAACCCGGAGAACCTAAAAGAATGAGAACAACGGGTTTTGTATTTACTTGATCAGGTATTGCAGAAATGCTAATACAAGGGATTAAAAAAAGAAAGAATATGATTTGTGAAACGGGCTTTCTCATAGTTCTGAAAATCCATTGCTTGTTAAAGTTAGTAACACATGAGGCTTTGATGTTATACGGGTTTGGGGAGTAAGGTTTGATAAAGGATAGAAGGTAAGTCTCATGGTTTATAGAATGTGTTTTCTGTTAGTGTTTAGTACGAGTTTTGGTGCTTTTTCGAAACTTTCATCTTCTCCTACTATAAAATATTCTCAATTTACTGAAAGCTCGAACCTCCATCTTAATACATTTCGCTTAAAAAAGTCATCGTTTGTTGAAGGCTCAGGGATAAATATGAATAAAAATTTTGAGAAAATGCAAAAAGAGATGATCGAATATCAGCTCAAAGCGCGCAATATTTGCGATCAAAAGGTCTTAGAGGCCTTTTTGAAAGTGCCAAGGCACGAATTTGTAAACAAAGATCTTCACGATATAGCCTATACCGATGCTCCCTTGCCAATTGGTGGGGGACAAACAATAAGTCAACCATATATCGTTGCATTTATGGTGCAGGTTGCAAAACTCAATGACAAAAGTCGCGTTCTCGAAATAGGAGCAGGATGTGGCTTTTCTTCCTCTATTATGGCCCAGATTGCAAAAGAAGTGTATGCTA
>JBDHQC010000009.1:0-24492 GCA_039806815.1 Parachlamydiales bacterium | reverse complement strand
AAAAAGAAAATATTGAATTGCGAAATTTTAGAAGTTTTTAAATCCAAAAAAAAGGTGCTAACGCCTTGAAAGTGGATATTTTAGAAAATTCATAAAAAATTGCAAAAATACCATTGTAGAAAATCCTAAAAGTTGGTAGTCTGTTCGTTTCAGTTCAGATATTTCAAGAGTAGCAACGAGCCTTCAGTGATCGTTGAGCGCTCGTTGAATCTGTTATATTTCTAAAGTTTTCCCTAAAGTTTTGGAAAATTTTTAGTGCATTGGCGTTCAATTTAAGTATTTCGAGTAAGGAAATGATTATGGCTCAGGATACAAAGAGCAAAGCAACGAGCATTATGGGAACAAAGCGTGGAATGGTGCAAATATTTGACGATAAAGGTGCAGCATGCGTCTGTACAGTCATCCATGCAGAACCAAATGTGATCACTCAAATCAAAACCCGTGAAAATGATGGGTATACTGCAATTCAACTTGGTTTTGACACAATTAAGGTGAATGATGAAAGAACAATTGCAAAACGATGTTCAAAACCACTTTTGGGTCATTTTAAAAAGGCTCAAGTTGCTCCACGTCGCCATCTATGCGAAGAGCGTCTCGATGAAGTTGGCGAATATCAAGTTGGGCAAGAAATATCCGTAGGAATATTTGCAGACGCACAATTTCTCGATGCAACTGCAAAATCCATAGGTAAAGGCTACCAAGGGGTAATGAAAAAACACGGAATGGCCGGGGGTCCAGCATCTCACGGTTCTTCGCTTTTTCACCGCAAAATGGGGGCTACAGGGATGCGCTCAACTCCAGGACGTTGCCTTCCAGGTGGAAAACGTGCAAGTCATATGGGTGACAAAAAAGTGACAACACAAAATTTGGAAGTCGTTGCAATCGACGAAAAAAACAATTTGGTGTTTGTCAAAGGCGCCGTTCCAGGTGCAGAAGGTGGTGTTGTCTTGCTTCGCAAAGCAATAAAGAAGCACGGAAAAAAACGTCATTAATTATTCACAAGACAAAGGATTGAGCTGTGGCAGCACATGCGAAAAAAGTAAATATTGAAGGTCAGGAGATGGGAGTAATATCCATCGATGATCGTCTTGCAACTGCAGAAACAAATTCGCAGTTGATTAAAGATTATATTGTGGCATTGCGAGCAAATGCTCGCCAGTGGTCGGCAAACACGAAAGGACGTTCAGAGGGAAATCATTCGACGAAGAAGCCTCATGCGCAAAAAGGCGGTGGTAGGTCTCGTCAAGGATCTCTTTCTGCTCCTCAATACCGAGGTGGAGGTCGCGTTTTTGGTCCAAAACCGAAATTTGATCAACACATCCGCATTAACCAAAAAGAACGAAAAGCAGCAATTCGCACATTGTTTGCTGAGAAAATAAAAGAAAATCGATTCGTGATTCTCGATACGACGGAAATGAAAGAACCAAAAACTGCAAAAGTGAATTCATTTATCGAAAATCAAAAGCTCGGAAGAAGAGTTCTTTTCTTAGGTGAAGGTGCCTTTTTAACTGTTGATGTTGAAGGGGTTGCTCATAAACTTTCCGTTTCTTCAGATCGCCACGATAATCTGAAAAAAAGTGTCCGCAATATACCTGGCGCTTCTTTTAAATTAGCGACAAATGTAAGTGGATACGATGTGCTTTGTGCCCATGATATCGTGATCTCGGAATCTGCTCTCGAGGAACTGTATCAATGGCTTCTCATCGAAGAAAAAGGAAGTAAGTAATGAAAAAGTTTAAATCACCATACGAAATTGTTAAGCGCCGATACATTACTGAAAAGTCTTCGGTTTTAGAAAATTTGAAAAACGCAAAATCGAATATGTCGATTTCGCGCTATGCACTTCCTAAATATGTTTTTGTCGTCGATGTAGACGCAAATAAACTCGAGATAGCTCAAGCAATTGAAGAAATCTATCGTGAGCAAGGCGTCACCGTTCAAGCTGTTAATACCATTTTGGTAAAACCAAAGCGCTTTAACCGCAAAGGTCGACAGAATGCAGGAAGAACTAGATATTTGAAAAAAGCTATCGTTACTTTCAAGACGGGCGACTTGTCTTAAGAGAGAACTGTAAAAAGGGTTATAACGTCATGTTAAAAAAATTCCGTCCAATCACACCAGGGATGAGACAGCTTGTTTTATCTTGTAATGATCAGCTTACTCGCGTAGAAGGCGGTCGTGCAACAATAAAGCCGACAAAAAGCCTTCTTGTTCCAAAAAGAGGATCTGGTGGACGCAACAACAACGGACATATTACATGCCGCCATAAAGGTGGGGGTCATAAAAGACATTTCCGTAAAGTCGACTTTAAGCGAGATAAATTAGACATTAAAGCAAATGTGGCATCGATTGAATACGATCCCAACAGATCTGCCTTTATTGCACTTTTAAACTATCTCGATGGTGAAAAGCGCTATATAATTGCACCGGAAGGACTCAAAAAAGGCGATGTTCTCATTTCCTCTGATGAACATCCTGTTGTAAATCCAGGAAATACAACGAAATTGAAATCAATGCCAATTGGTTCTGTTATTCACAATTTGGAATTGATTCCAGGAAAAGGTGCAAAGCTCGTGAGATCAGCAGGGCTTTCTGCACAGCTTATGGGACGAAGCAACGGGTTTGCATCTGTTCGACTTCCTTCTGGAGAAATGAGAATTATCAACGAAAATTGCCGAGCAACTTTCGGAGTCGTATCAAACTCAGAGCATGACCTCCGAGTAGAAGGAAAAGCCGGTAGAAATAGATGGAAAGGCATTCGCCCGACAGTTCGAGGAACTGCGATGAACCCTGTTGATCACCCACACGGTGGTGGAGAAGGAAAGCATAATGGATATATTCCTCAGACGCCTTGGGCTATGCAGACAAAAGGATTAAAAACCAGAAAGAAACGAAATGTAACCAATCGCTTCATTATTAAAGATCGAAGGGCAAAGTAAACCATGGCAAGATCACTTAAAAAGGGACCATTTGTCGATCATCACCTTCTAAAAAAGGTGGTAGATGGTCTTGAGAAAAAAGACAAAAAAACGATCAAGACCTGGTCGAGACGTTCGATGATCATTCCCGACATGGTCGGCATGACAATCGATGTCCATAACGGAATGAAATTTATTTCCGTATATGTGACCGAGAATATGGTCGGACATCGTCTGGGCGAATTCGCCCCGACTCGGCAATTTAAAGGACACCCGATCAAGAAAGCAGGGGCATAACGATGCAAGAAGACTTTACAGCAGTAACAAAATATATACGTATCAGTCCACGCAAAGCACGACTTGCAGCAGGATTGATCAGAGGGCTTAACGTCGAAGAAGCAAAGCGACAACTTGAGTACTGTGGATTGAAAGCAGGAAGGCTTTTATTAAAGACGCTTAAAAGTGCAATTGCTAATGCCGAAAGTTTGTCCGATTCAAGAGCAAGCGAGCTGAAAGTTCGCGAAGTGCGCGTTGATGAAGGACCACGGCTCAAGAGAGCAAAGCCAAGAAGTCGCGGACAAAGACATCCAATTTTGAAGCGCACAAGTCATTTCACAGTAACGGTAAGCTCATAGAGCGGAGAAGATAATGGGACAAAAAACTAATGCGGTAGGCTTTCGACTAGTAATGAACCGCTCTTGGAAATCCAAGTGGTTTGCAAACAAACTTGAGTTTGGCAATTTACTTATCGAAGATCGTAAAATCCGTGAATATTTAATGAAAAAACCATGTGGCCAAGGTCTATCATACATAGGCATACGTCGCATGAGTGACAAAGTTGAAATCACCATCTACACGGCAAGACCTGGCCTTGTTATTGGAAAAAAGGGAAGTGAAATCGATATTCTTCGTCAAGAATTGTCGAAACTCACTGGGAAAGAAATTTGGATCGAAGTCGAAGAAATAAAAAGACCCGACCTCGATGCGAAAATAGTTGCTGACGGAATCGCTCGACAACTCGAAAGGAGAATTCCTTTTCGAAGAGCTATGAAAAAAGCGATGCAAAGCGTCATGGAAGCCGGAGCAGTAGGAGTTCGCGTTCAAACTTCGGGAAGACTTGGTGGTGCAGAAATAGCTCGTCGCGAATGGTACAAAGAAGGAATTATTCCTCTTCATACGTTGAGACAAGATATCGATTTTGCATACGGAAGAGCAGAAACTACGCACGGTTCGATTGGCGTTAAAGTCTGGATCAATCGCGGCGATATGGCGCATCTTGCTGCTCCTCAAAAGCTTCGCTCTGAAGGCAAAGCAAAGCAAGAAAATGTAAACGTGCAAACTGCCGCACGCTGAGCAACTGGAGGGTAAATTATGACATTAATGCCAAAGAAAACAAAACATCGCAAGATGTTTAAAGGCAACCTCGCAGGTTTAAGCAAGGGTGCAAATTTCGTCGATTTTGGCGACTTTGGAATTCAAGCGTTAGAACGCGGAATTATAACAAGCGCACAAATCGAAGCTTGTCGTGTTGCAATAAACAGATTTTTTAATCGTCGTGGAAAAGTGTGGATTCGCATATTCCCTGATAAACCGATTACAAAAAAACCTGCTGAAACTCGAATGGGAAAAGGAAAAGGGAACCTCGATCATTGGGGAGCTCCTGTTCGTCCCGGACGCATTTTATTTGAAGTAGGAAATGTTTCTAAAGAGCTTGCACAAGATGCTCTTCGCAGAGCTGCTGCAAAATTAGGAATAAAGACTCGCTTTGTAGAGCGTGTAGAAAGAGTGTAACATTAGTGTAAGGACTAAAAGAAGAATATGACAAAAGCTTCAGATTTGCGATCTCGCTCCGATGAAGAACTTCAAGGCTTGCTCTACGATCTTCGCAAGGAGATCTTTGATAAAGAAAACGTCCTTGCCCGAAAGGAAAAAGACGTACAGCCATATGAAGTAATCCAAAAGAGAAGAGAAATAGCTCGGATCCTTACGGTGTTGAGAGAAAGACAGTCGTAAGTGCTGATAAGATAAAATCAAAAGGTAGAACTAGAATGATTCAAACATCCGAAACGCGAAATGTTCGAAAGAACAAACGTGGTATCGTTGTATCGAACAAAATGAACAAAACTGCGGTGGTTAAAGTCGAAAGAACGTATCGCCATCCAAAGTACGAAAAGGTCATCGTGAGATCAAAGAAGTACTATGTTCACGATGAAGACAATGCAGCTCAAGAAGGCGATGTTGTGCTTATTGCTGAAACTCGTCCACTTTCAAAGCTGAAAAGATGGCGCATTGTAGAGTTTGTAAAAAAAGACACGTAAGATTTAAAATTTTCTAAAATTTCAGAGTGAAATTTAGAACTTTGACTGTTTCATTGCAACACCTGCAAACGAAAAGTCAATAAAAGAGATAGGAATAAGGTATGATTCAGCAAGAGACAGTCCTGTTAGTTGCGGATAATACAGGGGCAAAACGAGTGAAGTGCTTTAAAGTGCTTGGTGGCTCACGTAGACGATATGCGCAAATCGGCGATGTCATCATTTGCAGCGTCAGAGAAGCATCACCTGACGGGTTACTGAAAAAAGGCGACAAATGCCAAGCAGTTGTAGTTCGTCAGAAGCAAAGACTACGCAGAAAAGATGGTTACATCAGTTTTTATTCAAACAGCGTTGTCATTATAGATAAAGATGGCAACCCAAGAGGAACGCGAATATTTGGACCCATAGCACGAGAAGTACGCGAAAAAGGGTATGTCAAGATTGGTTCACTTGCACCAGAGGTTATTTGAGGTCTTTATGGAACAAAAAATTCAGAAACGCTCAAAAAAAATTCGCAAAGGCGATCGAGTACTTGTAATTGCAGGAAATGACAAAGGGCAAACAGGAACTGTGTTATCGTGCACCGGCGATGAAGTACTTGTACAAGGAATTAACCTTTGCAAGAAACACGTAAAACGAGAAGTAAATAAAAGCGGCTTTTTGGAAATCGAACGCCCTATACACATTTCAAATGTGGCACCTTGTGACGAAAATGGGCAACGAGTAAAAGTCGCAGTTCAAGTCAATTCGGACGGCTCAAAAGAATTAATCTATCAGAAAGATGGAAAAGCTGTCGTTTGGCGTTCGATGAAACAATTAAAACAGTAAGGTTTGGGGTATGTCACGATTAAAACAGAGATATCTCAAAAAAGTCAAAGCGCAACTCCAAGAGCACTTTGCTTTTACAAATCCAATGTTGATTCCCGAGATGAAGAAAATTGTCATCAGCATGGGAATTGCAGAGGCAACAAAAGATAAAAATGCAATTCAAGATTGCATCAATGAATTAACGTATATTTCGGGCCAAAAACCGATTGTAACTAAAGCAAAAAAGGCGATTTCGAATTTTAAATTGAGAAAAGGTCAGCCAATCGGACTCAAAGTGACCCTTCGAGGGAAAAGAATGTATGACTTTTTCGATCGCTTTTGCAATGTTTCAGCACCAAGGATACGAGATTTCCGCGGTTTTGATACAAAAGGCGATGGCCGTGGAAATTATACACTAGGACTAGAAGATCAGCAGATATTTCCTGAGTTAAACCTCGATAATATTAAAAGATCTCAAGGGATGAATATAACATTTGTAACAAATGCAAAAAATGATGCAGAGTGCATTGAATTATTGCGATTGTTAGGAATGCCGTTTAAAGAGTTAGTCGTTGTCGTCGAATCTGATGCAGCGTAAGGAGTCGAAAGTAACATGAGTATGAGCGATCCAATTGCCGATTTATTGACGAGATTGAGAAATGCTTCAACAGCGCATCTACGGTATGTTGATGTTCGATGGAGCAAATTGAAGCAAAATGTCGTGCAGGTATTAAAAGATCATCAATATGTCAATGGGTTTCTTGTAAAAGAAGCAGATGGCATAATCACTATGCGCATTTTTCTTCGATATAATCAGGCACGTTTGCCGATTATTCGAGGTATGAAAAGAGTATCAACGCCTGGGCGTAGAAGATATGTAGGAACTCAGGATATCCCCCGAGTCTTTAATGGCATGGGCATTTCAATTCTCACCACACCTCAGGGAGTTATCTCTGGAGATGAGGCTCGGAAACGAGGAGTTGGTGGTGAAGTTTTGTGCATAGTCTGGTAGTAAATAAGGAAGCAAAGAATGTCACGAAAAGGAAAAGTACCAATTGCAGTGCCTAAAGGCGTCGAAGTTCATAAAACAAATAATGAACTTTCGGTAAAGGGCCCAAAAGGCAGTTTGAAGTTGCCTTTGGTGAATAACATTACAATTCAAGTCGATCCAGAACTCATAACAGTTTTGGCAAAAGATGCGACGAAGGATTCAAAGAGATTCCATGGCTTGTACCGAGCGCTTGTTCAAAACATGATCACCGGGACCACAAAGGGATTTGAGAAACGGTTGGAGATGATAGGGGTTGGATATCGCGCCAATGTTCAAGGACATTTGCTCGATTTGCAACTTGGGTTTTCGCATCCGACAAAACTCACTATTCCTCAAGGAATACATGTTCACGTTGAGAAAAATACGTTGATCATTGTCACGGGAGTAGATAAGCAGCAAGTCGGCGAGTTTGCAGCGCAGATACGATCCATAAGGCCGCCAGAACCGTATCAAGGAAAAGGCGTTCGTTATTTGGGCGAATATGTACGAAGAAAGGCCGGAAAAGCTGCTAAGAAATAAATAAAGTAATACTTAAAAGATTTGGCAAGAGCATTATGGAAAATAGCACTGCAAAAAGCAACAACGCAAAAAAGCGAAGAGCTATGCGTGTGAGAAAACATGTACGAGGAACGGCTGAAAAGCCGAGAATGTGCGTCGTTAAGACAAATAAGCACATCCAGGTACAGATTATCAATGACGATGAAGGTAAAACAATCGCTGCATTGACAACGTATTCAAAAGGATTCCACAATACCGAATTTGGAAAGAAGAATAAGCTTGCTGCTAAAGCACTTGGTCTCAAGATTGCAGAAGAAGCAAAGAAATTGGGGATCGAAAAGGTTGTTTTTGACAGAGGTCCATTTAATTATCATGGAATTTTGGCAGAACTTGCAGATGCTGCAAGAGAAGCAGGATTGTCTTTTTAACCAAAAGAATCGATACGTTTTAAAAAAGGCAAAAAGGTAATGGCAAAACATTCAGAAGGTTCAAAGCGAGAAAGTTCACAAAGTGAACTCATGGAAAAAGTGCTGTACATAAACCGTTGCTCTAAAACAGTAAAGGGCGGAAAAAAAATGAGCTTTTCCGCGCTCATACTCGTTGGCGATGGCAAAGGTAAAATAGGCTTTGGATTTGCAAAAGCAAATGAGTTGACTGATGCAATACGCAAAGGCGGAGAACTTGCTCGCAAAAATATGAAATCGATTGTCATGGAAGGATCAACGATCCCTCATGACGTTCGTGTAAAAAAAGATGGAGCTTTGCTCTATATGCGCCCTGCACCAGAAGGAACAGGTATTATTGCGGGATCAAAAGTTCGCGCTATTCTCGAATTTGCAGGCATAAAGGACATTATGGCAAAAGCCTATGGTTCTAATAATCCGATTAACATTGTTCGCGCAACTTTTAAAGGTCTTTTGAGCATGGAAAGTCGCGAAAAACTGCTTGAGTCCAGAAGGTAATTTTTATGGAACTACATATACTACAAAATTCATCTCGACCGTTTAAGCGAAGAAAACGAGTTGGTAGAGGTATCGGTTCTGGCCGAGGTAAAACGTCATGTCGCGGAGTCAAAGGAGATTCTGCTCGTTCAGGAGAAAAAGAAAGATCGCGATACGAAGGAGGACAAGTTCCTTTCTTCCGAAAAATGCCGGTTCGAGGTTTTACTCGAGGTCGACATCTAAAAAGATATGATGCGATAAACTTGAAACAGATCGATAGATTGTTTTCAGATGGAGAACTCGTCGATATGTTTACTCTTCGAGCAAAGGGTTTTTTAAAGGGCTTCACATATGGAATCAAAGTCCTCGGTGAAGGCGAATTGACAAAGAAAGTGAAAATCTCCGTACAAAGCATTTCTGAATCTGCTTTATTAAAGCTTGAAAAGCAGGGAATTCAGTACGAAATTGTATAAAAATCATTCTCACAAGCTCATATAAGTTTGTGGGAATTTTTTTATTGCCATTGAAAATTTTACGAAACAACGAACGAATTCGAGAATCATTATGTTTGGAACAGTGCAACGAATATTGCAGATCCCAGAGCTTCGGTTTAAGATTGTTTTTACATTGATGCTGTTAGCAATATATCGAGTCGGTGGCTTCATACCAGTCCCTGGAATTAATGGAGAAGTAGTTTTAGCATATTTTAAGCAAGCATCTGGAGGAAGCCAGAATTTGTTCCAGTTAGTGGATATATTCAGTGGCGGTGCATTTTCTCAAATGACAGTTTTTGCACTTGGAGTCGTTCCATACATCTCATCATCGATTATTATGCAACTTCTCGTTGCAATCATGCCCTCGTTGCAAAGAGAAGTAAGAGAAAATCCGGAGATCGGTCGAAAAAAAATTAATAGAATGACTCGATTTGCTACGGTGATTTTGTCTTTCGTGCAGTCGTTGTTGTTTGCAAAGTTTGCCTTGCAAATAAATCTATCGAATCCTGGAGTGATATCTTCAGAACTGCTCGATATACAGATGTTTGGCATTCCATGGCTGTTTTATGCAGTTGTAATCACGACGATGACTACAGGAACGCTTTTTCTCATGTGGATCGGAGAACAAATTACAGAGCGCGGGATTGGGAACGGAGTTAGTTTAATTATTGCAGTTGGCATATTGTCATCCTTGCCTACGACAATAGGATTGATCTTACAGCAGTTAAACCTCGATAGCCCACAACCTGGACAACTCTCATTTTTTACTTTGTTTGTCCTTTTTGTCCTTTTCGTCTTAGTGAGCATGGCGACGATTTATATAATTCAGGGACAACGAAAAATACCATTGCAATACGCACGTCGTATAGTGGGAAATAAAGAGGTGCAGTCGGTCGGAAGTTCCTATATACCTTTGAAAGTTAACTATGCAGGGGTTATCCCCGTAATTTTTGCCTCAGCACTTCTCATGTTTCCGGCAACATTAGGGCAATTTGTCGGATCGGGAAATTGGATAGGTAAAATGGCAAATTGGTTATCGCCAGGTGCGACGCCATATTTGATTTGCTATGTGCTTCTCATAGTATTTTTTACATACTTTTGGACTGCAACGCAGTTTAGACCGGATCAAATAGCGTCGGATATGAAAAAGAATGGCGCTTTTATTCCGGGTGTGCGTCAGGGTAAGCATACTGTAGAATACCTCGAAACGACTATGCATAATATAACGTTTATTGGAGCAATCCTTCTTGCGGCTTTAGCGGTACTGCCGTCAATTGTAGGAAGACTTATGAACGTTTCATCATCCATAAGTTACTTTTTCGGGGGAACAGCATTACTGATTTTAGTTGGGGTTGTCCTTGACACAATGAAACAAATTGAAAGCTTCTTGTTAATGAAGCGCTACGATGGTTTCATGAAGAAAAGAAAAAGCCGTTAAGTATGTTATAACGGCTAAATGTTTTGCGCCAAAAAAGGCGTTTTGATATTATTATTTCACATTTTTATTTTCAGGAGACTGAAATGGTTCGAATATTAGGTGTTGATATACCTGACAATAAGCGCTTGGAAGTAAGCCTTACGTATATTTTCGGAATAGGGTTGAGCTTATCGAAGCAAATTATTGCAAAATTGAAACTTAATCCAGATATGAGAGCGCATCAACTTTCACCGGACGATGTCGCAAAGATAACTACATTAATTCAATCAGAGTATATCGTTGAAGGGGATTTGAGAAGACAAGTCCAAAACAATATTAAGCGTCTTATTAGCATACATAGCTACCGAGGAATGCGTCATAAGCTAGGTTTACCAGTTCGTGGACAAAGAACGAGAACGAATGCACGTACACGCAAGGGACCGAAGAGAACTGTAGCTGGTAAGAAAAAAGCCGTATAATATAATTTATTCGATTAGGAGTTTTAAAATTTGAGTAACGTCAAGCAAACAACTACAAAGAAAGCAACAAAGACAAAAAAGAAAGTCATACGCAATGTGCCTGTAGGAATAGCGTATGTCAAAGCAACATTCAATAATACTATTGTTGCAATAACTGATCTCAATGGTGCTGTGATCGCATGGTCAAGTGCCGGAAAATCCGGTTACAAGGGATCGAGAAAGTCGTCGGCATTTGCTGCAACGATAGCAGCGCAAGATGCTGCGAAATTAGCGATGACACTTGGATTGAAGGAAGTAGAAGTCCGTCTTAAAGGACCTGGTGCTGGGCGAGAGCCTGCCGTAAGAGGTCTTCAAAGTGCTGGCCTCGTAATTTCCCAAATTAGCGATTCGACTCCAGTGCCACATAACGGATGTCGGCCAAGAAAGAGACGTCGCGTCTAATTATTTGATTTATCGGAGTTCTGTAAAGTAGTATTACTTTACATCAAAAGAATTTTTAAATACTCAAAATTGAGCAAAAGAGGACTAAGTACATGTTGGTGAAATTCGGAAAGTTTGAAAAACCACGAAAAATTGTCGTTGACGAAGAAAGCGCAACACCGACTTTTGCCCGTTTTATTGCCGAACCCTTTGAGCGAGTGTTCGGTCATAGCATTGGCAACGCTTTACGGCGCATTTTGCTATCTTCGATGGAAACGCCTGGTATATTGTCTTTCCGCATTGAAGGTGTGCCGCATGAATTCATGGCAGTTGAAGGTATATGTGAAGATATGACGAATGTCGTCTTAAATTTTAAAGGCGCATTACTTCGTTGTCTTCCTTCTGATGAAACTTCTACGACAAGAGAGCCAAGAATCCTCACTTGTGTAGTTGATGTCACGCGAGATGATCTCGATAAAAATGGCGGGCAAATGAAGATTTGTCTAAAAGATGTCATCAAAGAAGGTGTGTTTGAGGTAATAAATCCAAATCACCATCTTTTTACAGTGACAAAGCCAATGAAAAAGCAAATTGACCTACGTGTAGGTTATGGAAGAGGGTATGTTCCATCTGAACGACATGTCATTCCGAACAAGATGGCAGATGAAATTGTCATTGATACAGCTTTTTCTCCGGTAACACTTGTAAATTACTTTGTAGAGAATACGAGGGTTGGCCAAGACACAGACTTTGATCGTCTTGTTTTAGAAGTAACCACAGACGGTCGCCTGACTCCAATCGAAGCAGTAACGTTTGCATCTAAAATTGCAATTAAGAATTTTGAAGTTTTCGAAGAAGTTTCAGAACACGATTTACTCTTTGAACAAACGATGAAAGACAGTCGCAACGATGACGATGAGCTCTTAGATAAACTCGTATTGAGAATCGATGAAATTGAGCTTTCAGTCAGATCGACCAATTGCTTACAAAATGCAAATATCGATACCATTGCTGAACTCGTTTGCATAAGTGAAAAGAAGATGCTCGAATATCGCAATTTTGGAAAGAAATCTCTCAATGAGATCAAAGCAAAACTTTCCGAAATGAACCTGTCTTTAGGGATGGATCTTTCTCATTTTGACATTACGACAGAAAATGTCAAAGAAAAGATAAAGGAAATAGCAGAAACCCGAAGATCCAAAAAGGAAAAGAAATTCAAGCGTCCGTCTGCATAATAAATTAGTTTAGGAAGTTATAGTCGTATGAGACATGCAAAAAGAAGTTGTAAGTTAAATAGAACGACATCGCATAGACGGTGTATGTTTGCAAATATGCTAAAGTCTTTAATTCACAATGAGCGCATTGTGACAACTCTGCCAAAAGCAAAAGAAATAAGACGATTTGCAGAAAAGATGATTACTTTGGCAAAAAAGAATGATTTAGCAAGCAAAAGACAAGCTGTTGCTAAACTCATGATTCGATATAATGCGCTGACTCCAAAAGAGGCCAGAGCGGTGAAGAACAATGACACGAGTTCTTTTAATGTCGATCGCCAAGTTATTGAAAAATTGTTCACGGTGTTAGCACCTCGATTTGCAAGCCGCCAAGGAGGGTACACGAGAATCGTACGTCTTCCTGAAAAGAGAATCGGCGATAATTCACAAACATGCCTGATCGAGTATCTCGAAGCATAATCTTGTTACAGTGAAGTACAAAGTAAAAAAGCATGCCGGGCCCCGGTATGCTTTTTTTTTGCTTTTAGGATTTTAGGAAATGGTAAGGAATGGCTTTGTTTTGTCGTTGAGATGTGCAAATGACTCTTCTTTATCCTTTTTCAGCCATTCAATGGTTTCTGCTCTTACCATGTAGCCTGCTTTTTTTGCTCCTATTGCTTTTACTTCTAAATTTCCAAGAGTGCTCAAAAGGCGCTTTAACATGCATACAAATTGAAAAAATTCGATTTCTTCTAGAGATGGAATGGTAAATACTGATTGCTCATATCCTTTTTTAAATCCGCTTGAAAGAAGTAAAACTTCATCCTTTTGAAGGCCGATGAGCTTTCTCAGCTCAAGCTGGTCAATTATGTTTGTGTAGTCTTCTGCTGCGATACCAATGGGATGTAAATCCTTTCCTATAGAGGGTTTTGCAGTTGGTAAGTCGATAACTGTTATTTCATTTGTATCATTATCAAAGAAGAAGTTTCCGAGGTTTGAATCTCCGTGGGTAAAGGACCAGTTGAGTTTTTTTACTTTGAGCCGAGAAAGGTGAGTTTGGTATAAATGCCACAAATCTCCTGAAGTTAATCCCTTTTGAGGATACTTGTCGAGTAAGTTTGTCACTTGCTGGCAAAGGGTAAAAAAAGATTTCTCGTACTGAGGGTGAAGTCCCTGATTTGTTGTTTGTTTTTTTGTGTGAAAGTCAGCGAGGGCTTTTCCAAAGATTTTCATGATTTTTGCGATTTCAAAGAAAGCTTCCTTTCTTTCTTCAGAGCCTGCTTTGAGCTTTATGGCTTCGTGGATGTAGTCTTCTATCAGTTTCCCGGGGGCTACAGATTCTGCTATCATCACGTGGAAAGTTTTAGATTTTTTATCTTCATATTTTCCAAGAGCGAGTATTTCTATCCCTTGAAGCTTGCAATATTTAAGGTTATCGAGAAGGTAAATTCCCAAGATCTCGTCGAAAAATTCCCGAGGATCTTTTTGCATGATTTTAACGTAAAAAAGTGGGTTTTTAGACCTGTCTTCTACTCGATATACGAGATTGCCGCTATTTCTATGAGAAGTGATTATGCGAACTTTTTTAATTCCCATGTCTTTTGCAAGATTTTCGGCAAATTTGACGAGGATTTCTTTTTGGTCACCGATGTGTGAAAAATCCTGGATCTGTTCCAAGATGCTGAAAAGCTCTGTAGTAAAGGCCTCTTCTGAGCTCCATAAGCGCCCTTGCTGAGGATCTACAGGAGGGCAAAGAACTTTTTGGTGGCGTATAATAGAATAGACGTCGCTATTTGGGCAAACAGTAGGGATAAGTGTTGCCCAAGAGATCGTGAGGGAAGTAAATAAAACTAAAAGTAATTTATTCAATTTCTTTAAATATTTTGTTTACTTTAAGAAAATAAATTTTACTATAGTTTATATTTAAAAGTCAATTTAAATTGTACAACAATTTGTCTGAAAAAATCATGGAGCTTTCTTTGCAAAATATGCCAAAAGTCGCTATGTTCCAAGTAAAAAAAAGGAAAAGTTATGGCTATAAAAGTAGCGATTAATGGTTTTGGACGCATAGGAAGACTTGTGCTTCGATGTCTTTTGCCTTTAAAAGAGATCGAAGTTTGTGCTGTAAATGACATAGTTCCAAGTGATAACTTAGCATATCTTTTGAAATACGATTCGACACATGGAAAGTTCAAGGGACATGTTACTGCCGAAGAAAATGCAATAATCGTCGATGGCAAGAAAATTCACGTTTATAACCAAAAAGATCCTGCGCTTTTGCCCTGGAAAGACTTGGGATGTCAGTATGTGATTGAATCTACTGGGTTATTTACAAGTATAGAGGGTGCCGAAAAGCACATTCAGGCAGGAGCAAAAAGAGTAATTTTAACTGCGCCTGCAAAAGGGGATATCCCGACTCTCGTCATGGGCGTTAACGAGTCGACCTATGATCCAAAAAAAGACTTTGTAGTTTCAAATGCCTCCTGTACGACAAATTGCTTAGCTCCGCTTTGCAAGGTGATTCTCGATCATTTTGGGATTGAAGAGGGATTGATGTCCACGATCCATGCAATGACTGCGACTCAGCCCACTGTCGACGGACCATCGAAGAAGGATTGGAGAGGAGGCCGTGGAGCAAGTCAAAATATTATACCTGCGTCAACCGGAGCTGCAAAAGCAGTGACTTTGTGTATCCCTCAATTAAAAGGAAAATTGACAGGGATGGCTTTTCGCGTTCCTGTGGCAGATGTTTCCTGTGTCGATTTGACTGTAAAAACTTCAAAGCCAACGACATACGATGATATTTGTCATGCCATGAAAAAAGCATCCGAAACGACAATGAAAAATATTATGGCATATACTGATGAAGAAGTCGTCTCTTCTGACTTCATAGGTGATAAACATTCGTGTATTTTTGATAAAAAAGCAGGAATTGCCTTAACCCCAACGTTTTATAAGCTTATTGCATGGTATGACAATGAGATGGGCTATTCTGAGCGCGTGGTAGATTTACTTTTATATATTATAAGTCGAGAAAGTACTTAGAAGATTGCAAAAATTTACAAAACTCTTATAATCTTTGTAGGAAGAATCGTAGTAAATGATGAGCCGAGACTCTCTTTGAAGTGCTTAGGACTACGATTCAAAGAATAAATATATATTTCATGGGCTTTTTATGCGAGAATTTTATTGCATAGTCGACGATCTCACTTGCTTCGAAGAGTCCATACTTAACGATAAAGGAATGACTTAGTGGATTTTACAAGAGAACCAATTATAGAAACGGTAATCACTCCAAGAGAAGGCTTTCGACTTGTTGTACGAAGCAGTAAAAGTGCAGGCCAAGAAGAACATTTTGTCGATGCTCTTGAAATCGTATCTTTTGGAAAGGCTTTATTTTTTAGAAGCCTCGAAAGGCCAAAGCCTTTTATTGTCCCGGTAAGTGATTACGAAGTTTTAGAAGTTCGCGAACCGCGCATGGTATTGAAAGCAGCATCTTTTGAAAGCCCTGTAAAAATAGGTCTTCGCTCCGATGTGGCCAGCAAGCAGACGAAAGAACAAGAGAGAAAAGAACAAGCTGCTTTACAAGCTGCAAAAATGGAGCAAAAGGAAGAAGAAGGTGCAAAGAATGCCCCACTTATGCAGGAAGCAAGAACTGAAAGAAGAAGAGATCGCAGACGTCCATTTCGACGTCGTCGAGGAGGAAAGGAAGAAGTTCAAGAAGCTCCTGTTTCAGAAGAAGTGAGTGCAAAGCAGTTTGACATTGAAGAAACTCTTGAACCACCGGATTTGGCAAAAGTTCAACAATTAGAAGAAGTGTCAGAAGGTGCAAAGCAAGCCTCGGGATCACCGCTTCTTGCAAGTGTATTACCGCCTCCTACAACGTTGATTCGAGACGACATAGCAAGGCTTCGAGCAAGTGATCTTTATAGAGGAGCTTTTTACCTTCGAGAAGAAGGAGAAACTTCATCTGACGATGATATTGAGCAAGAAAGAGAACCATTTGGAAAAGAATCGTTTTATTCTGAATCACAAGATGTAAACGAGGTTCCCCCTCAGGGGGATCCCTTTTGCTCCGAGGGGCCAATCGAGCCAATGGATGAAGAAAAACCTTCACAAGATGAAGAAGGGCTTACAAAAACTATGGAAGACCCTGTCCGAAATATAGAATAACTCACAATTTACTCTCCTCGTCTTTTGTTTTCAAAACACGGGGAGAAAATAAATTACCATGTCAAATTCTCTTCATTGGGAAAAATTCTGGCTTTCCCATCCTGCACTTTTTTATGGTTTATTTTTTCTCTTAGGAACTTTTTTTGGCCTAATTTTCTCTATACTTTCTTTCCTCTTTGTTCTTTGTTTTTTTCTCATCTCAATAAAATGCTCTATGCACTTCAAAAAGCGCTTCGGAGTTGCATTCATCATTTTTTTTATTGGCAGTATTACTTCATATTATTCTTGTACATATCCCCCTATAGATAAAACTGAATTTGAAGGAAGAGCTTTCGTTCGGCTGGAAAAAGTTCAACCTCTCGTTCGATATGGAAAAGTGTTGCAGAAACTTAAACTAAAAGTATATTCCTTTACAACGGATGCAGGTGAAACAATTGCAAAAAATATTTCCTGCATGTCCCTTTGCAAAGATTCTGATTTTAAAAATGATGAAGAATATCTCGTTGAAGGAAAATTACTTCAATTTCAACCCCGTCTTTTTTCACTCAAAATCGAACGCATCATTTCAACGAAAAATTCACCTTCTCTTTTTTCTTTGAGCGCGTTGCAAGTCTCTATGCAAACTCAAGCAAGATTATTTTTCGCATCGCAATTTCCACCAAGTCTTGCTCGTGATTTTTTGCAAGGATTGCTGTTTGGAGAAATACAAAACGATTTTCTTTTCTCGACAGTGAAAAAGATGGGGCTACAGCATGTACTCGTAGTTTCAGGATTTCACTTTGGGTGTCTTTTGCTCATCATTGGAATGATTGTAAAGCCAATCCTTCACGGCCGAAAAAGCGTAATCTTTTTTTTAATTCTGATGGGGATATATTTTATATTCATAGGAACAAATCCTTCTGTATTTCGAGCCTTTATAATGGCAAGCTGTGTTTTGTTAGGAGAATTGTTTCGACAAAATGCTTCTTCTCTCAACGCGTTGGGAGTCGCGCTTGTTGTTCTATTGGGTTTTGATCCGACATATGCTGTCCATCTAGGATTTCAGCTGTCATTTCTTGCGACTTTCGGTATTTTACTTCTTTATTATCCGTGTAAAGAAATGCTTTTCAGGGTTTTTCCGAAAAGGTCTTTGAAAGAATTTTTAGAACTGAATATTTGTTCTCAGGTCGGTGCAAGTATATTGGGATTCGTCCGTTCCGGACTTTGTCTTTCTTTTGTTGTAAATATCATGATTATTCCCATCGTACTCAAAATGCCGAATGGATTTGCATGGCATTCTCTTATGTATAATATCTTTATACCTGTTTTGATAGGCCTTGGTTTACAACTTTCGCTTTTAGGGTTTGTCTGTTTTTATATTCCCTATCTCAAAAATATCCTTCTTTCCTGCTCTATAAAGATACTGGATTTTGCATTGAGTTTTCTTCTACATCCTCCTAAATTTTTTTTAGGGTATTGTCCAGAAATAGAAGTTATGCATGTGTGCGAAGTTGCCTATCTTTTTTTCGTACTGTATTTTGGGGTCGTAGTATCACAAAAATATAGTGATAACATCCAGGAAGAAAGCCCGAGCCTTCTTTTTTAACTCTCTTGTGATTTGATTGGCTCGCGATAGAACTTATGTCGACTCTCTGCAATCACTTTTCCATCGTTTGTAATTTGGACGAGATAACTTAAAAGACCGCCGGATTCCGTATACACATCTCCTTGAATTGGATAGTTATATCTTCCAAAACGTCGCTCTAACGGTTTTTTCTCAGAGAGAATTTTCCCATTTTTAAGAGGAACTTGAATCTCGAGGAACGTTGTCCCTTCAGAAAATTCCTTACTTGGCAAATACCAGCTGATATAGATTCTTTGACCATAAATTGCTTGATTCTTTCGTGGATCAGGGGTGTCGAGATGATAGCTTGCAAGGTCTTTTCTACTAAAATAGTCAGAGCGCACAGAAAGATATGGGTGCGAACAGGAAACTATCGTAAAAAAAAGCCCCAATACGAAAGAAATGCGCATAGTATACCCCTAAAGATTACACGATGAAGAGTATGATACAGGTTGTATGCGTTCTAGAGAAGAAAAAAGAAGTTGGGCCGTGGTATCCCAGTCTATACAGGGATCTGTATGAGATATGCCCCAAGAAAGCTTTTTTCTTTCGGATGCGCTTTCATACATGTGAATATTTCCTTCAAAGAGGTTGCTTTCGAGCATCAATCCCTTGATCCTGCTTTCACCTCCCTTTATGCGGTCGATAAGTTCATCAAAAACGGCGATTTGGTTTCGATGATTATTTGAAGAATTTCCGTGAGAACAGTCTATAATTATATTTGGACAGAGTTTTTCTCTCATGAGAGACTGAATCGCACCATTTACAGTCTCCGGGTCATAATTTGTTTTTGCGTTGCTTCCCCGAAGGACGAGGTGAGAAAGCATATTTCCTTTGCTTTCAACCTTACAAAGCATGCCTGTTCTATTTACGGAGAAAAAAGTTTGAGGGGATTTTGCAACGATCATGCCTTGAATGGCAGTCGTTATATTTCCATCGCAGGTATTTTTAAAGCCGCAAGGAAGATCGAGCATCGAGGCAAGTTGACGATGAATCTGGGAAGAGGATGTTCTTGCTCCAATGGAACCCCAACTTATTAAATCCGAGTAGTAATGAGTTGCTACCGGTTCTAAAAACTCCGTTGCACAAGGAATTCCCAAGGCATTTATTTGACAAAGAAGCTGCCGTGTAAAAGCAATGCCTTTTACTATGTCGTTTGAGCCATCGTGATGTGGGTCATATAAAAATCCTTTCCATCCCAAAGATGTACGAGCCTTTTCGACGTAGGTGCGCATGACGATAAAAAAGTGATCCTTTACATCAACAGACAGCTTCTTTAATCGCTCTGCGTAAACAAGTGCAGAGTCGATATTGTGAATAGAGCAGGGTCCTACGATTAAGAGAGTCCTTGGATCAAACCCTCGTAGGATAGACGCAATTGTCCCCCTCGATTTTAGGACAAAAGAGGATAATTCACTCGTAATGGGGTAACGAGCACACGTTTCTTGCGGGCTTTCAAGTATAAAATTTTTCATATATAGTGTCTCATTCAAAATCCAACGTTATAGCAACAAATTGTAAATCGAGATACCATTAATTTCGACACTCACCACAAAATATCTTCGTAAAAATTTTTCTTTAATCAGTTAATTCTCATTAAAAAATTAAAAAAATATATTTTCTTTTAAACATTTTCATTGTAACATATAGTCATTGTTGTTTATTTTGTTCGATTTAATTGTCCAAGTAAACACAAATTACGATGGAGTTTCCATGAATGAACTAGTTTCCTTTGTTCGATCGATTGAAATTGCGATTTGGGGAGTTCCGCTTTTATGCCTATTTATTGGCGTATCGATTTACCTGACTTGCGTTCTCAGAGGCGTCCAATTTCGATATCTCTTCAAAGCGTTGCGTCTGATTGGAGCAAAGGAGAAAAGAACGGCAAAAGGGGACATTAGTCCATTTCAATCGTTAATGACCTCTATGGCTTCTGCTGTTGGAACGGGAAGTATTGTCGGCATCGCAACCGGTATTTCTGCAGGTGGTGTCGGAGCAATTTTTTGGCTATGGGTCACATCGTTTCTCTTAATGGCAGTAAAATATGCCGAAGCTCTTTTGGCAGTTCGTTTTCGCACAGTCGATAAAAACGGCGAGATGTCAGGCGGGCCGATGTATTACATTTCGATGGGTCTTGGATGGAAAGGAATGGCAGCTCTTTTTGCTATCTTTGCAGCGATTGCGGCATTTGGGACTGGAAATCTCGTACAAATCAATTCGATAGCAGAAGCAGTACATAATATTACAAGTATTCCGGCTTGGGTGACAGGACTTGTCTTTACAGGCCTTACAGTCCTTGTTCTGATGGGGGGGATTAAGAGTATAGGAAGAATTTCTGCTCTCCTCGTTCCTGTTATGGGATTTTTTTATATCGCATGCGGAATATACGTGATTGCCGCATATTGGCAATACATTCCCCAAGCATTTGAAATTATTTTTTCGTCAGCATTTACGGGACAAGCTGCATGCGGAGGATTTATTGGATCGACTGCTATGATGGCAGTGCAAATGGGCGTTTCTCGCAGTACGTTTTGTTCTGAAGCAGGACTTGGTATTTCATCAATTGCAGCAGCAGCAGCTCGAACAGAGTCTTCGGGAAGACAGGCTATGCTTTCGATGACTGCTACGTTACTTGCTACGGTCCTCATCTGTACTATCACAGGGCTTGTGATTGTCATTACAGGTGTACTTGGTCAAACAGATGGCAATGGTGCGCTCATTAATGGTGCGTCGCTTGCTATTTTGGCCTTTGAATCAGTTATTCCTGGTGGAAAGTTTATCGTTGCAACAGGGCTTGTGCTTTTTGCCTATTCAACGCTCATTGCTTGGGCTTATTATGGGGAAAAATGCTGTGAATTTCTCTTTGGTGAAAAGTCAATCAAACCGTATCGATTTTTTTATTCTCTTGCGATTCTTCCGGGAGCTATCTTTAGTCTTGAAATAGTTTGGTCGTTTGCAAACATTATGAATGCATTGATGTCAATCCCAAACATGTTAGCGCTTCTTGCTTTGTCAGGAGTGATCCAAAAAGAGACTATTGATTTTCTCGATCAGGAAAAGAAACAAAAACTCGATTTGGAAGAAGAAGTGCCTGAAGCACTGGTTGCTAATACTTAAATTATAATAACAAACATACTATGTATCAAATTATCAATAACATTCTCGATTTTGCGTATTCCCTTGTCTGGGGCGCACCGCTATTATTCCTTATCATAGGAATTGGTCTTTATTTGACTTTTGCTCTGAGGGGTTTACAATTTCGCTATCTTCCCTATGCATTAAAAATAGCTTTTGGAAAGGATAAAGATTCCGAAAGCCAAGGTGATATCAGTCACTTTCAATCGTTAATGACAGCGCTTGCTGCAACAATCGGAATTGGCAACATAGCAGGTGTTGCAACTGCCATTGCAAGTGGGGGGCTCGGCGCTCTTTTTTGGATGTGGGTGACAGCACTTATCGGAATGTCGACAAAATATGCAGAAGCAATTCTTGCCGTAAAATATCGCGTTCAAGACAAAAGACAAGAAATGGCCGGCGGTCCGATGTACTTCATAGAACAAGGACTTGGTTGGAAATGGCTTGCATTTCTATTTGCGTTTTTCGGAATTTTTGCAAGTTTTGGTGGTGGCAATATGATTCAGGCAAATTCAGTTGCAGACGTCATGCATTCTGTGTTTGCAATAGATCCCGTATGGACAGCAATCATCCTATCAATTTTTTGCGGGCTGACTATTCTCGGCGGTATTAGAAGTATCGGAAAAGTAGCAGGATTCTTAGTTCCTTTTATGGCAATTTTTTATATTCTAGGGGCAAGTTATATCCTTTTCCAGTGCTATGATCGAATTCCATCAGCACTTGTTTCCATAGTAAGATCTGCGTTTTCCGGACAGGCAGCATTTGGCGGCTTTATGGGAGCATCTGTTGCAACGGCGATTCAAGTTGGGGTAAGTAGAGGTCTTATGACAAGTGAAGCAGGTCTTGGGACAGCTTCAATCGCGGCAGCTGCTGCAAGAACAGATACGCCGGGAAGACAAGCCCTTGTTTCGATGACAGGAAATTTTCTTGCAACGATTGTCATGTGCACAGTTACAGCATTAGTTCTTGCAGTCACCGATGTATTTGGTGCGACTGATGCCACAGGGCAGATCATCAATGGCGCTTCGATGACGGTAAAGGCCTTTCAATCGCAAGTTTCCTTTGGCGGATATATCGTAAGTATTGGTCTTGTCCTTTTTGCATTTACTACTCTTATCGGCTGGTCTTATTACGGAGAAAAGTGCATTGAGTATATAGCAGGCGAAAAAGTTATTCCTTATTATCGAATCTGTTTTACATTGTGTGTTTTTATTGGAGCACTTTTAGAGCTTCACATCGTTTGGAAAATTTCCGATATCTTTAATGGTCTCATGGCTTTTCCAAATCTTATTGGTCTTTTGTTCTTATCTAAAGTCGTCGTTCGAGAAACGAAAGACTTTCTTAAGATTGTTCACGTGGAAAAAGCAAAAGAACGAGCTGTAGCTTAGTTTTTTTTGCTTAACTTGCCGCAAAAAGAATAGCTGCAAGCTTTTGCTCAAAATGACCTGCAAGAAATGATTCGTTATTGCTCAATATGATAATGCAAGCATCATCGTCAATATAACGAGCAATAACACTTCGAAATCCTGTAGTTTTTCCTCCATGCCAAATGCGCCGTATATTCCTCGTCTTTCCAGTGCTATCTTTAATCGTAAGGAAATTAACTGCAAATCCAAGGCCATATCCGGAATTTGTGTTATTTCCATAAATTCTTGGGATAAACATTTTACGTATCGATTGTTGGCTTAGGAATGGATTGTTTTTAAGTGCAGTATTCCAGATATAAAGATCATGTGTTGTGGAAAGAAGTCCACCTTGTGCATAAGGTGTTTCTGGTTGAAGTGGTAATGCATTCTGAAGGACTTTTTGCTGATTTTGTACGTACCCCGGTACGCGATTTGGAATAATATCTTTTGCAGTATAGATTTTTGTAGAGTTCATTTGTAATCGATCGAGAATATACGTTTTGAGATACGTTTTAAAGGGAAGGCCAGTAACTTTTTCTACGATGAACCCTAGAAGAACGTAGTTTTGATTGCTATACTGAAATTTTGTTCCTGGTTTAAAGAGAAGCGGAATGTTTTGATAGGAGTTAATGAATCTATCTTTTGCGATTTCTTCTGTATTCTTTTCTGCAAAAAATCGCACGGATTTTCGATTGTTGAGACCGGAGGAATGGGTGAGAAGATCGTAAATCGTGATGATGTCTTTTTTGTCGTAAGGAAAATTTGGAATATATTTGCCGATTGGATCCTGTAGAGAAAGAAGTCCCCGTTCTTGTAATTGCATGATGCATGCAGCAGTAAATTGTTTTGTAATAGAGGCAATTCTAAAAACGTTTTTTGGAGATGCTGGAACATCTAATTCATAATCTGCCTTCCCATAACCTTTATCTAAAAGAATCTGTCCATTTTTTGCGACGAGAACAGCTCCACTAAATTGCAGAGTTTGAACAGCTCTTTGGCAATATTGATCAAGCGAAACTACGAGCTGATTTGTATTGGGCGGCAATAATGAAAATGCTGCAAAAGCAATACAAGAAAAAAGAACGATACAGAGTGTCTGGAATTTTTGCATGTTTTGCCATGAGTATTTACTATACTTATAGCAAAATTCAGCAAATTATTAATTTAATTTCTTGGCTTTTCTCGTATTTGGTACATAAGGACGGATATAGTTGAAAAAGTCCGAGATTTTGTACCATGAAAAAAAATCGGTAGTCCTAAACATGTAATGCTCGTATCCGATTGTAGTCACAAATAAAATATTTTATCATTCCAATGTGATTGGCTAATTTCTTCGAAAACGAAAGGGTCTTTCTTGCAAGTCTCGAGCATCTTTGTCTAAGGGTATTATTAAATCTTTCAATATAACTCGTCTTCCTTGATTCCTTTCCGATAGGCCGATGTTGCATCCAAGGAATGACTTCGTAATACACTGAGAATTTATCTGTATAAAAGATGGCTTTTTTTTTAAGTCTTCAGGCAGCTTTTCCAATAAACATTCTGCTGCTTGTTTTGTTCGCTTACTAACGTGCATTGCCAAAACCTGCCGTGTTGCAGAATGAAAAACAAGCCATAGCCATTG
>JBDHQC010000110.1:0-6089 GCA_039806815.1 Parachlamydiales bacterium | reverse complement strand
GTTTTGCTCGTGCGATTCGCGAAATAGGCCTTGCTGCAGGAGAACCCCCGGCAAGAGGTGGTTATACGCCATCTGTGTTTTCGACATTACCAAAACTCCTCGAACGCTCGGGAAATTCAGACAAAGGATCGATTACCGGATTTTACACTGTCTTAGTTGCAGGCGATGACATGAACGAACCTGTTGCCGATGAAGTTCGATCGATTCTCGATGGGCACATTATATTGTCTGCAGAACTTGCAAGACAGTATCACTACCCTGCAATTGACGTCCTTTCCTCAGCAAGCCGGGTTTTGACCTCGATAACGTCGAAAGAACACATCCAATTAATCGGAAAATTGAAGGAAGTTCTTGCAACGTACAAAAAAAATGAACTCCTCATTAAAATTGGAGAATACAAAAGAGGCTCTGACAAATCTGTCGACTTTGCAATGGACTATTACGAAAAAGTAAACCGCTTTTTACGACAAGGGATAGATGAAAAATCGACATGGCAAGAAACTCTGCAACAACTTAGGGCATTGTTTAAATAAGGACTTATAAACCGTGGCACGAATTTCGGATTTGCCTCCATATCCTTTACAACAAGTACTGGAAATTAAAAAAAGACGCGTAGAAGCAGCAGAACAAGTCGTAAAAGAAAAAATCGATTTACTTCGAATTGAAAACGAAAAACTTGCCAAAAGAGAACACGAACGCGACGAGGTAAAAAACCACTACAAGGCAAAGTTATTACAACTCAGACACGAGTTTGATGAAGGAACGACGAGCGATAAAATAGACCAGGCAAAACGATATATAAAAGTTGTGCAAGAACGACTCGAACAAGAGGAAAAAAAGGTAAAAGATCAAAAGCAGCAGGTAGATGTCGCAGAAAAGAACGTAGAAATTGCAAAAAATCAACTCAAAGAACGGCGGAAAGAAGAAGATAAGATTATAACCCATAAAGACTTATGGACAAAGTCCGCCTTGAAAGAAGCAGATATGGAAGAAACAAAGAATGAAGATGATATTGGATCGACGATGTTTCTTTCCAAGTTTGTTCAACGACAAAAAGAAAGTAAAAAAGAAGAGCGGATACATAAAAGTAATAAAACATAATGAAATTCTAAAAAACTCGAGATTTTAGAATTTCAAGAAAAGTTAGGAGTAAATGCTATGGTTCAACCAGGAAGCCTCGATCCTGCTCAAGAAGCTGCACGCCGGTTACAGGTCGATAAAGTCGAACGCCAGCAAGTTCCTCGCATCATCCCTGAGCAAGACAAAAATAGAAGCAAGTTTAAAACGATTTTGGAAAGTAAATCCAAGCAAGATGACAAGCGCACAGGAACAAAGAAAGTATCAAGTGACGATGAAGAAGAAGAACATTCCTCTATTTTTCAGATTGCTGCAGCTCAAGTGCAAAAATCTTCTTCAAGACCAGATACTTCTGAACTCTTGGGAGCAGAGGATACTGAAATTGCATCCGAAGATGATGAAAAAGAACCTATTTCAAAAGATAAAGAAAAAGTAGCAGTTACTACAGATCCAAAATCAAAGATAGCAACTTCAGAAGAAATCGATGCACAAAATGCAAAATCAAAAGTAAAGCTCTACGAAGAGTCAAAAAGCCGGGACACAAAAGGGCAAAGTTCAAAAGGCGATAAAGAGACTGGATCTCAAGGAAGCTTAGCTGCACAGTTTTCTCAAATCAATACTGTATCGAACGTTTCAATGTCTGAAAAAATCGTCCCTCCGAAAGTACGTGAAGACATAATGAAAGTTATCGAACAAATGACCCAGATTTTAGAAACTCAAAAACTGCAAGATCGCACAAACATTACGATAACATTAAAACAACCTCCGATTTTCGAAGGAGCAACCCTTGTTATCACAGAATTTAAGCAAGCACAACGAGAATTTAATCTTACCTTCATTAACTTAAACAATCCGGAAGCACGTGCACTTATTGAGCTGAAGCAAAACCAGGACCTTTTGAGATCTTCTCTCATCGAACGCGGATATAACCTACAAAAAGTCACTGTCGAACAAAAAATCGAAGGACTTATTGCATCTCAAGAAACAGAAAAATCGCGCGGTGAAAGAGATTCTGAAGGAAATGAAGAAGAAGAAGATAAGCGTTTTAGCTAACACTTATCGTTTTTTGAGTTTTACTTAATGTCCATAGATCGTAAGATCTATGGACATTTTTTTTATCCTCTTTTTCAAAATATTGATTTTCTGTATGATCCTTAAGTATCAAACTATATAAAAAACAATGACGCAGCCACAAACCATAAAAAATCCATCTGCATCTCCTACGGCACACTCTTGGTCGTGGCTACGGGCTTGTAGTAGGGAACTCTACGACCTGGATGAAATTCCTCTATTTGGAAGTACTCCACCTTTTCCGTGGGAGCAACTTGCAAATGAACTTTCACTTACCTGCGGTCTGAAAAATTTCGAATTACAGCCTGGACAGATTGAGTGGAAAGACTTTAAAAATTTTGTGGACGGGATTAAACCTCCATATTATACAAGCGCATTTCAAGCATCCGGCGTCGAAGGCGTTGGTTTTTTTGTCCTCCATCAAGGTGATCTCGAGCTTCTCATGCGCAGCATCTTAAAAATGGAAGGCACGGAAATCGAAGCACTTCCTTCAGAATTTCTCGACAGTTTCCATACATTCATAGAATTGCAAGCAATTTCTCTCATTAATCAACTTGGGTTTGATAAAAAGGTCTCCATTAAAGAAGTCCATGCACAAATGGAAAATCTCGACGGTGTGCTTTGTCAAGAAATATGGATCTCGTGTGATGAAAAAAAGGTACAAGGATTTTTACTCCTTCCTGCGAATTTTCAAAAATCGTGGAAAATGCTCTTTGCAAAATTGCCAAAAAGAGAAATTTCTCCTGACCGACTTAAAGAAATCGACGTTTCTCTACAGGTTGAAGCGGGACGAGTAAAGATTCCCTATCAGGAATTATTAAACATCAAAACGGGTGATTTTCTTCTCTTGGATACTGATCTCCACCTGCTCAATGACGAAAACAGTCGCCTTTTGATGACGTTTCAAGATCGCCCTCTTTTTACAGCGAATCTCAAAGACGGCAGTCTCAAAATTCTGGAAATACCTTTATACAATGAGGTGCAAAACCCCATGCAAAATAAACCACAAAACCCCTCTTTAAATCCGAAAAAAAATACTCCTATGCCTAAAGATCCACCTCCATCAGAACACGAAGAAGAAGACTTGGAGCACGACCCTTTTTTCGATGAAGAGGAAGAAGAGGAAGAGGAAGAAGATTACGACGATGATTTCGATTTAATTGAAGAGCCTCCAATTAAAGCTGCTTTGAAAAAAGAACTATTAAAGCCTGAAGCTCTACAGGAAAAACAACCTGTACCTCAAGAGCAAAAAGCTCAAGTAGAATCTCCAAAAGAGCTCGAACCTATTAGCCCTGAGAATATTCCTATGACTATAGTCGTAGAAGTATGTCAAATATCGATGAGCGTGCAAAAATTGTTAGAGCTTACCCCTGGAAACCTTCTCGATCTTGGAATTTTTCCAGAAAACAATGTACGCCTTTCGGTGAATGGCAAAATCATCGGTAAAGGAGAAATCCTTAAAATCGGAGAAACACTTGGCGTCAGAATCTTGGAGATTGGTACCTAATTAACAGGGAGTTTTTTCGTGACAACAGCTCCCTTCCCGGATTCTGCAAAAAACAATCCTCCCCCAAAGTTGCCACTTCCGGAATCAAAAGATGAAGAATTGCCGAAAAACATCGGAAAATACAAGATCGAAGGAGTATATGCAAGGGGGGGAATGAGCCAACTGTTTGTCGGCTTTGATCCGAAGACAGAAGAGCCTATCATCATCAAAGTCCTTTTACCAAAGTATCTACAGAATCAAGAAGTATCATCTCGCTTTTTAAACGAAGCGCGAATTATTTCTTTAGCAGATCACCCTAACATTGTAAAACTCTACGACTACGGTTATTGGGAAAATGGCCTTTTTATTGCGATGGAATACGTCAAGGGAACCCCTTTAAGAAAACTCCTCTCCGTACAGCCATTTTCTCTAAAGAAAGCACTCGACACGATTTTACAGATCGCCTATGCCATTTGCCACCTTCACACGAATGGGATCATCCATGGAGATCTCAAACCAGAAAACATTCTCATCACGGATACAGGTCAGGTTAAAGTCATAGATTTTGGAATTGCAAAAGTTCTCACAGAACAATCAAAACCACCCATGGCATCTTCTCCAAAACTCATTGGCACACCTATCTACATGAGCCCGGAACAACATGAGAGCATGCAAAACATTTCATTTCAATCTGATATTTACTCCTTGGGCATCATCAGTTATGAACTTGTAATAGGAAAAATAACCCATGGGCGCATCATTCTCAATTTAGCCCCAAAAGGCTTGCAAAAAATACTCAATAAAGCTCTACAACCAAAACCAGAAGATCGGTACCAAGATATCGTCGATTTTATCACAGACCTGTCTTCTTATATAAAATCAGGTGACCTCTATAAAGATAAACAAGGCTCTGATTACTTCTTTGAACTGTATGAAGAACTCGAAGGAAGGCAACAAGACCTCGTTGCGCCAACTCCTTCTTGGCATTTTTGCGATATTGGCATGTGCTCGACTCACCACATGAACTTAAATAGCCTGATGTGCAATTTCTATAGCATATCAGATACAAAAAAACTCATCTTTATTGCAGAAATTCCCGAAAAGGGAACAGCTGGCATTTTGTACTCTTCTATGCTCTTATCGAGCATAAAAACAAGCTTGAGAGAATTCCGAGGAAATAGCTCAAAGGAACTAGCAGAGCGCATTTTTTCCATCATATCTTCTGATTTTGACTTTATAAACTATGGAATGTGCCTGATTATCCTCGATAGCGAATCAAAGCACTTTGAATTTTTCCACAATGACTATGGGGTACTTATTTTTGCAAAAGCAAAGAGCGAAAGTTATCAAGAATTTCCGAAAAAATTTACCTCTTTAATCTCAGGTAAATTTTTTGCATCAAAAGGCTCTTACGAAGATGGCGATGCACTCGTTTTTTTTGGAATGTTTCACGCATCGTTGAAAAATAAAGAATTGCAACAGATGATAATCGAAAAAATGCCCCAACGAACTCTACAATCTTCTCAAAAGCATGCCGATCTTTTGTTTCGCAAGATTCAGACAAATATCGATATTCAAGAAGAAGAGCACCCTCTCATTTTGCTCGAACTTCAATTTCGTTCATAATGTTTCAAAATAAGTTCATGGGATGACATTTATGTAAGATTTCTGTAGTCTTTTTACAAACACGCCTTTTGGATAAAAAAACTTGAGCAAAGATTGCAAAGGTTATAGATTTTTAATTCCTCTTATGGAATAAGAAAACTTTTAAATTTTATAAATTCTACACGATGACACTGGGGATTGCTATTAAGAAATGACGAATCGCTACTGCAAAAAATTGTATTTGAGTATGAAAAAGCCGCTCTTTCTTTCTGTACTACTTTCCCTCATGGGACCTTTTCCATTCGAATTGGGGTCACATTCAAATTTCTTTATCGCAAGTGAACATCCTGTTTTTTCTTTTTCTCAATTCGAGGGAAACGACCCAAAAAATACTTTCACATCGCTAATTTCTCAAGCAGACGATACAACGCAAAATCCGCAAAAAGGTGAGGCTACTTCTCAAGTATTGCTTCAACAGACCCCTGAATCTATGCCATCTTCAACCCCTTCGGCACATACTGGAGAACAAGGTCCTGTTATCAACTTTAACAACGTCAACATCGTTGAATTCTTAAGATTTGTTAGCCGTTTGACGGGGAAAAATTTTGTTTTTGATCCGGATGAACTGCAATTTCCAGTCACTATTATTTCGGAATCCCCTGCATCTGTCGATGACGTAATGGCAGCCTTATTTCAAAATCTAAAAATGCATAAGTTTTTAGTCGTTGAAGAAGGAAACAACGTCATAATTTACACGAACACAGAAGTGCTTGCACCTGGTGGACTATTAAAAAAGGATCAAAATGGCAATTGGGTTCCAGACATTGCAACTCAAGTTTTTCAACTCTAT
>JBDHQC010000008.1:0-24876 GCA_039806815.1 Parachlamydiales bacterium | reverse complement strand
TTCTCCTCGACTTGTAAAAAATTTTTCTCAATTAAGGATTTTCTTTTTTAAAGATGAGTTGTTTCAACTCATCATTCTTCTCTCTATCTATGAAGGAAAATATCGGGTACGTAACTTTTGCCTTGGTGTCATTATCGATACTGAACCTCTGCGGAAGACCAAAGAACCAAAAGTTTTTGCGCTTCGAAACGAGAATGCCGCGGATATCGATACCGTAGTCGACGAGGTAAACATGCAATTTTCCTTTGAGCAATCGCTTTTCTTGGTCTTCGTGTTCTGGGTAAAATTCGATCACTTCGATGTTCATTTTCTGTTTCTCCTAGAAATTCTCTTCTGATGCCAAAAGAATGAGTTACTACATAAGTAACTACACAAGCTATTACATCATCTATATCACTGATATCCAATTGATTAAGCATATTTTGTGTAGTAAATGTAGTAACTTTCTCATTTGCTGATTTATACGATTTTTATACCTATCTTTTTATGGTCTTTAATTTTGTTCAGTCTATTTACTGGTGAAAGTTACTACACTTACTACACAAAAATGGCTTAAGCTATATTTTCAAATGCTTTTCTATGTGTAGTAACTATGTAATAACCCCTATTTTTGTGTAGTAACTTAAAGAAAAGCCTTCATTCTTATTTGACTTCATTAATTTTTATCCCTACCCAAGACTCACATTTACCATTTCTGCTCTCATTAAATTTATCTTTTAAATAAGCTGTTATTTCGTTCTTGCTTGGCCGTGGTGTATGGTCATTTTCTTCGCAGTATTTTTGAATTTCCTCTCTTAACTTTTGTTTCGGAGTCGAAAATTCTGCAATTAAAGAGCATCTTTCTTCAAGAAAACACGCTATGCCGTCATTTTGTTTGCGATAACTTTCAGTTTCATCATGAATAGATTGAGGAATTTGAAGACCATTTTTTTGATATTTTTGACATCCTTCTAAGATCCATCGTAAGATTCCTTCACGCTCTTCTAAAAGATCATCTTTTAAATTTTCTTTCAAAGGTCTCTCATTTAATTCTTTTGGATCTCTGACAAAACTTGCTTTGAATGGAATTAAAACATTTCTAGCCCAAAGAGCATTATCATCAGCAGGTGCTTTTGGCTTGTTATTTGTTTGAATTATCATTGTGTGCGTTGGTTCAATTTCCAATTGGATATTTGAAAATAAACGACGACAAGAAATCTTATCTCTTCCACTTAAATTTTTTACTTTTGCAGAGTCAATATTTCGTGTTTTGTTTATTTCACTAAAAAATGCAAGTCGAACACCTTCGAGATTCGCCAATTCTGGGCTAGGGGAACTCGAAGAAGGGGGATTTTTTTGCAACAAAAGCATTTCTGAAGGAAATGTTCTTGCCAGTTGGCCTAAAACATCATGAAGAACTTTTGCCAATGTTCCCTTTCCATTTCTGCCTTTGCCATACCAATAAAAAATAACTTCTTCCTTAGGGTTACCTAAAATAGCATATCCAATAGACCTTTGAAGAAATTCAATCCATTCATTGTCTTCGAGAGAAATATCATTGAGAAATTCCAGGAACTTTGGGCATTCTGCTTCTAGATTGAAGTCAACAGGACAAAGCTTTCGTATATAATACTCTTGTTTTGCTTCAAGCAGTTCTCCAGTAACTAAGTCAATTAAACCATTTTTACAAGGAAGTAGTTTTGGTATATTATCCCATTTTATCTTACTTGAAAGCATAGCAGAAACTGTTTCTAGGACATTACGTCGTCTTCGATCTGATCTTATTTGTGTTGATCTTTTTCGAAGCTCTTCATTTATTTTTTCTTCTAACGTATCATTTTTGTTTAAGTTCAAATAAATGTGCGCAATAGTGTCGAAATCTTTATATCTCTCTTTAAGTAAATCAAGCTCCCAATGACTTCCATTCCATAAATAGAAAGCTCCATTTTTACCTTCTGTAGGATCATATATATATTTATTTTTATAGCGTTCAACAAAAAGTTCAGCATCTCCGATTTCATTTTTTTGAAGTTTTTCTAAAATTTTTGATTTTTCATTGTCTTCATCTCTTAAATCATTTGATTTTTTTTGCAATTCTAGTTCATTTGAGTGTAATTCCTTGAACTCTTGAGCATAATCATAAATAAAATTCAGATGTGTTAATTGTTTTGGATTATCAGGTTCTATTAGATTTGAAATAATTTCCTTTGTCGCTTCAAGAACATCTTTAAGTTGTATGTTTTTATTACAATGTTTATTGAAATCTATGAGTAATTGTTTCAAATGGTTAATAACATTGAGTCCTCTTTCAATAGTGTATCTTTTTGCTTGATCAAATTTTTCTGCTTTTTGCTCATTAGGAGATAATTGAAAATAATGGTCGTATATAGGCTGTAGATCGCGATGAATTTGATTTCTTTCTAAATGAGCTTCAATGTATATTTCCGATTCAATCGGACATGTGTAAGAGCCTTCATTATCGTTCCAATGACATCCAAATAGACTCTTAAGGTTTTCCTTTACCTCATCGGGAAGTTTATTTTTAATATTAAGTTTAATTGCATTTGGTGATTGTTGTGTGCATTTAGGTAGTTCATCTTCATAAATATCATTTATGCTAGATTTATTCTCTGCTTGCTCTAGAATTGCTGTGGGTGTATTATTTTTCATAAGTAAGAATCTAGTTCGTTTTATTAAAGCCATCGAAACACATTCGGTGGCTTTGTTATTTGTATTCGTTTTCTAAGATGCTCTTCTCAAAGCACCGCTTCCAATTAAAATAGAGGCTTGTCCTCTGCTAAGATTTTCAATTCCTGCTCTGTATCCTTTTGAACGGATAGTTTCTTTTTGTCGTTCCGTAATCGGTTGATTGCGCCATTCAGCTTCCAGATCGGACAAAACAAATAATTTTCTATTCTCTTTTGCAAAATCTTCAGCAGTAGCAAAAGCGTACTCGAAGCTCAATCCTTCAGCAATGAGTTGAGTTTCGTTCTTGCTTGATAAGATCACTTTGTATCTGTCATTGTCTTGAGGAAGGATTGCAAGGATAGACTTTCCAGTTCCTTTCAACGTATAGGCTTTATCTTCTCTTACCCATACAAACGATTCGGAAAGTGGATCGAAATTAATAATTGCAGCTTTGAGTTTTTGATTGAGGTTTGGAGGTAAAGCACTACGAATCTCTTTTTCAGATTCTTTGTATTTTTCTTCTTGTTTTTGTTGTTCTGTGTCTTCGAATAATATTGCTGAGCTGCAAATGCTGTGATTTTTGTCGCAAAAGTCAAGAATGATACATTCGGTCTTGTTGGGCCATAATCTCAAGCCTCTGCCGACCATTTGCTGATAGAGGCCTTTAGATTTTGTCGGTCTTGCGACGATCACACAGGCCGTTTCTGGGGCGTCAAATCCCTCTGTTAGTACGTTACAGTTACAGAGAACTTGAATATTTCCAGAACGATATTCTTTCAGTATATTCGCTCGTTCGTCTTTTGGCATATCGCCATATATCGCTTTTGCAGAAACATCATAATTTTGAAAACATGCAGCGAGATTCTTTGCATGTTGAACAGTTACACCGAAGCAAATAGTCTGTTTTCCGTTTGCGTTTTTAAGGTAAGCATCGACAGCGATTTCGTTAAGTTCTTTCGTATCCATGACCTCAGCAAGTGAGGAAACTTGAAAATCTTCATCTACTGATTTAACTTTTGAAAGATCGATATCGGTAGCAATCTTTAAACCTTTTGGAGAGCAAAGATAGCCGTCCGCGATCATATGTTTGATGTTTCTTTCATACGAAACTACGTCGAAGATCTCTCCGAGTCCATAGCCGTCGGATCGAAATGGTGTTGCCGTAAATCCAACAAGCAAACGATTGGTTCCTTTTCCAAAACCAAGCTCGTTAAGAACTTTTCTAGGACTTTCGGCTGCGAAGTGGTGACATTCATCGGCAATAACAAGATCGAATCCTTGATCAGATAATTTTGTAAGATTTGAAGGAACAATTGCGGATTGGATTGAGCAAACTACGACATCAGAATCAAATTGCTTGCTACTAGCATTTACGATTCCAACATTAAGGCTTGGGCATATCATCTGGATTTTTTCTTTAGCTTGATCGAGCAATTCGCAAGTGTGGGCCAGTACAAGAGTTCGATAGCTTGTTTCTTTGATCAGATTTGCAAAGATAACTGTTTTGCCTGCACCAGTTGGCAAAGAAACCAAGAGCCGATGTTGTCCTTCTATATGACATTTTCTAATAGCTTCTAAGCATTCGTTTTGATATGGCCTAAGAGGAAGGTTCACTGACGGTTTTAGTTCATTTATTCCCATTCAAGTTAGGCTCCATTTGAATTGATAGATCTTTACTGGTGCTATGCACATTGGCGTTCAAATATGCCAAAACAACTGAGCGGGGAATTACAGAACGTCTTGGAGATATTTTTACAAAGGTCAATTGACCCTTTTTTAATGCTACTCTTGCAGCATGCATTGATCCAAATAAACCAATAGATATGAGTTGGCGAATCGTATAAAACGGACGATCTCCAAGCTTTTTATTAATTTCTTCAGACAATTGATCCATTAAATTATGAGACATAAAAATATCCATAAAAGGAGGGAATATATGAGGAAGAAGGGAGAAATAAATCTATGTGTCAAAATATAATTTTAATATTGAAACACAAGAGTATCTGTTGTATGATTAATGGAACAAACGGCATCTCTTTTATATGCTATTTAACCGTGAAAAAGGTACCAACTATTTCACGGTTTTTTTTTGTTCCATCATACTTTTTCTTCATCTCTGCATATAATCCCTCAGTTTAAATTAAAGTCCTCTACAAAATCTTAGAGAGCCTTTTGTTTCAAAAAATTCTTAAAGCACATTTTACTGTAAATCATATTTTTAAAAAAGAAGAAATAACGCTCCATAGTACATCCTCAATTGGTTTTTTTGTAGTTTATTGTTGTTGTTTGTGCTTCATCGCTGCCTTGCTTATCAAGCCATTGAAAAAATGCAGTTTCATTAATCAAAACATGTCTGCCACAGCGACGAATGACATTTTTGAAACCGTTTGTTTCTGCATAAAAAATTAAATGTCTTAATCCACCAAGTGGGGGCCATGAATGCTTTTTGACCCAATCTGAAACTGTTAGATATATTGGCTGATTAACATTGTTGTTAGCTTCTGTTGACATTTCTTCGTTCCTTTTTTTGTGATTATTTTCTATTCAACGTATCGGTTTGCTGAATCTTGAGCGATAATCTACCAAAATTGCTCCAGCAAATAAATTAGCATTTAGAAAAATCTCACAGGCAAAATGCCAATTTAACGAATAATTTTTTTTTGAATTCATGATGGGCTTTTTTCAAATGTTTGTGGTCTAAAAAGGTCTTTCTGATATGTTGTCAGATCCGAAAATGACATTTGAATACGTTTTGAAAAAGGGATGTCATATATTGCAGGATGTACAAACGGATTTAAAAAAACATTTGTACAATACATTTTTATCAAATCTAAAATAGGTTCTGGACATTCATTGGTATACAATTTTATTATTTCATCCTTTAGGCATTCACTGACAAATTGATTAGCATTCATTTTAAGAAGATCATGTTCTTTTATAATTTTCATTTTTAATGTCGCTGAAGTTTCTATTGCAATGTGTAGCAAAGGAAAGTTATAGCCATTGATTCCAGTATCTTTCTTGTTCATGACCTCTGGAAGTGGATTGAGGATATGTTTTCTATTTTCTCCTCGGATTGGTATATCTACCTGACGTCCTTTTTTTCCAGAATCCTTAAAAATTTCATTTAAATATCGTCGAATGGTTGAATGATCTTTTTGTTTAATTTCATTTTGAATTTGATCAAAAGGTCTTCTGAAAAACTCAAAATCTTTATTGTTAACAGCTCCATAACGTATCATCCATTCATGCCTACACATTTCTTCGATATTAATATTGGGCCAATTTAATAGAATATATTGTCCTACAATTTTAATTTTAACTTTTCTCTCATGGATTGATTTTCTTTTGTTTTTAAGTTGATGAAATTGAGTTAGATTTTGAAGTTCATCTGGTAAGATATAATCTTTATGAATGGCCCACAAGATTACATCACGAGAAAGTACAAAATGAGAATTGTTTTTATTATAATATTTTTTCAATAACAAATCTTCACGAATAGAGTATATTTGATGATCATCAATAGCATTTTCTAAATCAGATAGCACTTTTCGTGTTGACGAACACAATGCTTTTTCTCCTTTTGCAGGTACAAATATAAAGTCTCTATTAGTTCGATTACTTATTGAAGAAGGAATAAAATCATGAGATATACATTCTGGCCAGGAAGAGGTAAGAATGCAAGCTGCTTCATGAATTTCCCAAAATTCATAAGTAATAAGTAAATCTAATCTAGGTTTTTGCGAGGAGTTTTGTTTCATTCGTTTATCCAAATATTTTCTCATTCATTTTTGAAACAACGGAAGTTGTATGAGCTTCAGAAAGATGGGCATATCTTTTCACCATTGATAATGTTTTATGACCAAGGACTTCTGCTATTTCAGCAAGACTTGCATTATTCATTGCAAGATAGGAAGCTGTGCAATGTCTAAGATCATGCCAGCGAAAATCTTTAATATCGGCTATTCGTAAGGCTTTTTCCCAAGGAAATCGCAAATCGATAGTTTTTTTCGGATTTTTGCTTGGAAAGACATACACGGAATCAATTCGGCGAACCTTATCAAGATCTTGGAGTAATTGAAGACCAAGTCCAGTTATAGGAACTGCTCTTCTCTCTCCATTTTTAGTTTCTTCAAGTATAATACGCTCTTTCTGAAAATCTATATCAGACCATCGTAGATTCATGATTTCGCCTTGTCTCATTCCTGTGGATAAAGCAATTACAACAGCGATGTAGAGATAAGGATTAGAACTTTCTTTACAAACATCAAGAAGTCTTGCTCTTTCTTCATCAGATAAGAACCGAACTCGACCTCGAGGTTCTTTTGGTTTTGTTACTCTATTCATTATTGAATCTTCCATCCATCCCCATTCTTTAATAGCTATAGTGAAAGCATGACTTAATGCTGCAAGGTAACGAACTACAGTTGATGGACTTCTCAGTTTTCCTGTTCTAGTAGTTTCTCTTAATAGAAAGTCTCTTTTTTCTGCTATTAGGGCAGGGGAAATATTCGAAAGAAGATAATGTCCAAGTTGGCTTTTCCACCAAATAAGATGCATCAATTGTTTCTGCCCTGATTTTTTTTTTGAGGGGAGTACGTCTCGTATATATCGATCAATTAATTGACCAAGTGTGTGCTTTTTTGATTCAGTGGTTTTGAAGTGACGCCCTTCTCGTATCGAAGATTCCATTTGCTGTATCCAACGATCAGCATCAGTTTTGCGCTTGAAAGTTCCATTTTGTGGAGGAAAACCTTTTATTCGAATTTGAACGTGATAACGTGTTTTTCCATCTTTGTCAGTTCGTTCTTTAATTGATGCCATATTTTGTAAACCTTCTTTGCAATGTTACAAATTTTGCAACAGGAGATAAGTATTCTCCTGTTTTGACTTCCTGCTTTACTCTTAAATTCAACTGATTTGAGGTGAAAAAATAAGGAATTTCCCCATTTTTTTCACACTAAAATACAAATTAGCATTTCGGTAAGGCATCATCTATTCTGCAATTTGTTATCATGTGTTGTGGACGAGTGGGGAAAAAATGGGGAAAAAGCCCCATTTAAACAAAAAAGGCACTTAAAGGTTTCTCCTTAAGTGCCTGTAGGTCAATGACTCCGGATGCTAGATTCGAACTAGCGACCAACGGATTAACAGTCCGCTGCTCTACCGCTGAGCTAATCCGGAATAGCTTTGATGTCATTTAGTATAGCTCAATTAGAACGTATTTAGCAAGCACTTTCCTTGTGTTTTTTTCGCTTCTGTTGTGCTTTGAGCGCTTATTCTTTGATATTGAAAAAGATATGTTCAGAAGATTTTTCACAGTCAAAAACAAAATCCATCTTATTGAAAAATCTTCTTCAATTCCTCGGTCGCTTGGTTAACCCTATGGGTAAGGTTGTAGAGTTTTTGCTGGATTCCTCGAGGAGCTCCTGGTCGAACGTCTCCGCCTTGCACGGAAAAGTCAGAAAGAGAGTTTCTTGAGTTCAATAGTATTTCGCGTGAAAGGGAGGGAAGGTCTACGTTTTTGCCAACCTGATTGAGAACAGTTGTCGCGATGATGTAGATGAGCTGCTGCGATGTCATTGGAGATTTAGATCCAACATCGTTGATTTCTATTTTTTCGATCTCTATTGGTCGAATTGCTGCTTTTCCAATGAGGTGATTGCGGACTTCTACTTGCATCTTTTCGATGATGATTTTCTTTACAGTAAACGTTCGTGCGGGTTTGAGCTTTTCGCGATTTGGTTTTTTTGAATTGAGATGGTTCAATATTCTCGTCCAATTATTATCAGATCCGATCAAGTTAAAAAGCTCAAGACTCATGTAGGGCTGCTTAATTGTGACTTCGTCGACGGAGATTCCTTTTGAATTGTCGTCGAAAAATGCTTTGACGAGTTCTTTCCAGTCCATTTTGAAGCTAATCGACGAGCAGGAAAATGCATTCTGCAAAAGACAATCGGAAGGATTGTGTATTTCGAGCTTTTGGACGTAGAGTCCGTCTTTAGTTATTTCAAGAGCCTTCACTTGAACAGGCGTTCTGAGAATTCGAGATAATATCGTTTGTGCAAAATCAACGCGATACGAATACACATACAATGCGCAACATGCGCTTATAAGTACTGCAAAAAATATAAAAAAGAAAATCCATTTCTTCATCTCGTCCTCCAGAACTCCATTTTTCTATGCTCTCAGAACATCTATGCCTATAAGAGGAATAAAATGAGCGATAGGCTTCTTGAAATTTTGATTAAAGAGAACGTTTTTTTCAATCCTGAAATTTAGTTTGTTTAAATTTTTTTTAAAAGAATGCAAAGAAATCCCTCGAAAATAAAAAAAATAGCCCATCAAAATTTTTTTGATAGGCTATCATTTTCTTAAAGTCTAATCTTAGTATCCACCCATTGCCGGATGTGCTACTTGTTCTTCTTCTCGTGGTTCTTCTGCAATCACAGCTTCTGTAGAAAGAAGCATTGAAACAATTGAAACCGCGTTTTCAAGTGCACAACGGGCAACTTTTTTCGGATCGAGGATTCCTTCTGCTATCATATCGCAGAATTTATCTTCGCGTGCATCATAGCCATGATTAGATGAAAGTTTTTCAACTTCTTGGAGAATGATGGCACCTTCTTTTCCTGCATTTTCTGCAATTTGACGAAGAGGGGAGCTCAAAGAACGGGCAATAATTTTTGCGCCGGTCTTTTGATCTCCTTCAAGATATTCGGTTTTCTTTAACACTTGAGAGATGCAACGGATAAATGCAGTTCCGCCGCCGGGAAGAATGCCTTCTTCGATAGCAGCAGCTGTTGCATGCTGAGCATCGTCTACGCGATCTTTTCTCTCCTTCATTTCGACTTCTGTAGCAGCGCCAACGCGAATTACAGCAACACCGCCAACGAGTTTTGCAAGGCGTTCTTGTAATTTTTCTTTATCGTAATCAGATGTCGCTTCTTGTATTTGACTACGAATTTGTTTTGCACGATCTTCGATCGCTTTTTTCGTTCCTGCGCCTTCGACTAATGTCGTATCTTCTTTTTTGATGATCGCTTTCTTCACTCGACCAAGCATGTCAATCGTGACGCTTTCGAGTTTAATCCCAAGCTCTTCACTGATAAATTGACCACCTGTTTGAATTGCGATATCTTCAAGCATTGCTTTTCTTCTATCGCCAAATCCTGGTGCTTTTACCGCACAGACTTTTAATCCACGGCGAAGTCTGTTTACGACTAGAGTTGCAAGAGCTTCACCTTCGACATCTTCTGCGATTATGAGAAGAGGTCTTCCACTTTGTGCTACTTGTTGGAGCACAGGCAAAAAGTCTTTGATACCGGATATTTTTTTGTCGAAAATCAAAATGTAGGCGTCTTCGAGGATGCATTCTTGTGTTTCTGGATTTGTCATGAAGTACGCAGATAAGTACCCTCGATCAAAGTTCATCCCTTCGACGACGTTGAGTTCTGTCGTAAAGCCTTTTCCTTCTTCGACTGTAATCGATCCTTCTTTTCCGACTTTTTCAAATGCATCTGCAATAATCTGCCCAATTTCAAGATCGTTATTTGCCGAAACGGTTGCAACTTGGCAAATTTCTTTTTTGTCTTTGATTTTCTTGCTCATCTTTTCAAGTTCATCAATGACGATTGCAAGGGCAACTTCCATCCCTTTTTTCAGTTCCATTGGGTTTGCGCCTGCAGCTACGTTTCGAAGGCCTTCTGCATAGATCGCTTCTGCAAGAACTGTAGCAGTTGTCGTGCCATCTCCTGCTTTATCAGCAGTTTTGCTTGCGACTTCCTTTACCATTTGCGCGCCCATGTTTTCGAACTTGTCTTCAAGTTCTATTTCTTTTGCAACTGTTACACCATCTTTTGTAATGTGTGGAGCGCCATAACTTTTTTCAATAATGACATTTCGTCCCTTCGGACCAAGCGTTACTTTGACGGCATTCGTAAGGAGTTGTACTCCCTTGAAGATTTTCTGACGAGCATCCTCTTTAAATCGAATATTTTTTGATGCCATAGCTCTTTTCCATCCTCTTTTCTTTTAGTTACTTTTCAACTATTGCTATAATGTCGTCCGCACGAACGATTACATACTCTTCTTCGTTAACCGTCACTTCCTGACCGGAATACTTATCCATTAAAACGATATCGCCAACTTTGACGCTGATTTCTTGAGTTTTTCCTGATTTATCTTTTTTTCCTGTGCCAACGGCAATCACTTCTGCTTGCTCTTGTTTCTTCTTGGCAGTCTCAGGCAGAATTATCCCGCCTTTTAATGTTTCTTCTGCTTCAAGACGGCGAACGAGTACTCGATTCCCCAATGGTCGGAGTTGGACCTTTGTTTGTTGTTGTGTTTGTGCCATATGCTATTCTCCTCATTACGTTAAGGATTGTTATGATGTAAAAACATTAGAAAATTACTCAATTTTTTGCAAGAAAATTAGCACTTTTATTGTATAACTGCTAATTTCTATTTTTGCGTCAACCTATCGAGCTCTTTAACGAGCGACGAAAATTTCGTAAGTGTATTACGCACAGGGGTTTTCGATCGCATGTCAACACCTGCTTTCTTCAATAATTCAATAGGGTAGTCACTAAATCCCGATTGTAAGAAGGTAAGGTATCTTTTTACAGCAGGATCTCCTTCAGTAAGTACCAGGTCAGATAATGAAAGAGCAGCGGATATCCCAGTGGCATATTGAAAGACGTAAAAATTGTAATAAAAATGCGGAATGCGAGCATATTCTATTGCAATTTCAGGATCGACGAAAACGTTCGAGCCAAAATAAAACTGATTGAGTTTTGTAAATTCATTTTTTAAGAGGGCAGGTGTTATGGATTGTCCTTGTTCTGCAAATGTGTGTAGCAGAAGTTCAAACTCAGCAAACATCGTTTGACGGAAAAATGTTGCCCGAATGTCTTCGATTTTTTCGTTTATCAAAAAGGCGCGTTCTCGGTCACTCGATGCTTTTTCCAAGAGCGTTTTCATCAAAAGCTCTTCGTTAAATGTCGATGCAACTTCTGCAACAAAGATAGCATAATCTGAATAGACATAAGGTTGTGATTTATGGCTTAAATAGCTATGCATGCTGTGACCTACTTCGTGAGCGAGGGTAAAAACGTCTCGCAACATGCTTCGAAAGTTCATAAGAACGTATGGCATACTGTCATAGCATCCGCTGGAATATGCCCCAGAGCGCTTATTTTTATTTTCATAGCGATCGACCCATCGGTCTTGTTTTAACCCTTTTCTTACGATATCGACATATTCATTCCCAAGAGGTTGTAGCGATTCGATGACGAGGTCTTCTGCTTCCTGGTACGAGTATTTTCTATCGAATTGCGAAATTGTAGGAACGTAAAGATCATACATGTGCATTTCGTCATATCCTAACAATCTTTTTCGTAAAGCCATGTATTCGTGAAGGCTCGAGATGTTTTCATGAACGGCATCGATGAGGGAGTGATACACTTCCACGTCAATATTTTTTGGGAACAATGAAGATTCAAGACAGGTTGGATATTTTCGCGATCGAGCGGCAAAAAGATGCTTTTGCGATTGCCCAGATAAAAGTTCCGCCAGTGAATTTTCAAATTCGCTATATTGTTTATGCATCGTCATAAAGGAATTTTTTCTCAACGTTCTATCATGAGATCGAATGTACATTCCATAAAGCGCATGGGTAAGAGGATGTTCCTTATTTTCCTGATCGAGAACGTTTGGAAATTTAAAATCGGCATCGTTAATTGCTGAAAATGTCTTTTGTGATGTAACGAGGGCCTGTTCTGCCATTGCTAAAAGAGCTTCTTCTCTTTCTGGAAGGACGTGAGGTTTCAAGCGAAGGAGTTTTTCTAAAAAGAAATGGTACTCTTGAAGTTCAGGTGACTGCATGTAGAGTTGGATAGTTTTTTCATCCAAAGACAAAATTTCAGGTTCTACCCATGACATTTCTTGAGAAAGAAGGTGATATGCAAGAAGAATTTTTTCGAAGTGTATTTTCGTCGTATTGTTGGCGATATCTTCATCGTGGCGAAGGTGTGCGTATGTATAGAGTTTTCTTGTCAGTCGCTCTGTTTCAAAAAACGCATCGAGGGTTTCTTTTAAAACTTTTGGACTTTCAGAAAATTTTCCCTTATTTTTTGAAAGATGGGAAAAATAAGGAGGGGTTTCGCTCTTTATTAATTTTTTATAATCGTCATCCCATTCTATAAATGATGGGTATAGTGTCTGTAGATTCCATTGATCACCTTGTGCGACTTGATCTCTTGTTACAGTCATGGATGGCCTCGTTTAAAAAATTACACGACATAGTGTAATAGGAAGCTTTTTGACTGTAAAGATTATTCAACAAATTGGATTACTTTATCGAGGACCTCTTTTGTGCAATAAATCGGAGCGTTTTGCATAAGAGCAAGAGCGATGCAATCAGAAGGTCGTGCATCAATTTCCACGATATGGCGTAAATGTCCTCTTTGCTGTTCAAGAAAAAGACGGGCAAAATAGGTCGTGTCTTGAAGATCATTGATAACAACTTGCCGCACTCCAATATCAAGACCACGGAAAATGCTGTACATCAAATCGTGAGTCCAAGGTCTTTGTTTTTCTTGGTCGGTAAGATACATTTGCAATATCTTTCCCACATTTGGTTCTACGTATATTGCAAATTTTGTATCTTTTGTTTTTAAGACAATAACCGTGTATGATCGGCTTTGCATTATTTTGTCAAAGGACAGTTGATGTAATTCTGTTGTCATAGTTGACCTTATGGATTAATATTCCGAAACTGAATTGTTCCGTCGCTTTTTCCGATAATAACGCGATTTGCACAGTTCAGAAATATACCTGTTTCTACAATTCCGGGAATTTTTTTCAGATTGTTTTCGAGCGCTTTCCAGTCTGTAACTGGTTTTAGTTCGAGATCAAAGATGAAATTGTCATTATCTGTGTTGTATATCGTTCCATTTTCATGCGTTCTAATCGAAATATGAGACGCATAAGGCATGAGGTGTTTTGCTGTAAGGATGTAGCCAAATTTTGTAACTTCGACAGGCAGTGCTACTTTTCCAAGAGTTTTTGAACATTTTGTTTCATCTACTAAAACAATAAATTCATCGCTTGAATAGGCGAGAATTTTTTCTCGTAAAAGTGCGCCGCCTTTTCCTTTGATGATTTGATTTGCATCGTCTATTTCATCTGCACCATCAAACGTGACAGTAATTCGGTCAATGGCATCGATGCTTGCATAAGGAAGTCCAAGTTTCATTGCTAGCGCATGTGATGATTTAGAACTTGAAACTGTTACGATATCGAGATTTTCTTTGTGATAGCGCTCTGCAAGACAAATGATAAACCAAGTGGCAGTGCTTCCTGATCCAAGTCCTACAACCATACCACTTTTAACGAGGTCTGCTGCTGCTTTTCCCACGCGTTTTTTTATTTCGTCCATAGCTTTTGCCTAAAAAAGTTGCGGTGTCGATTTACTTTGTGTTATACCATTCCCACGGAAAACAAAACATCTTTTTTTGGAGACTGCGAGTATGACGAGCATCGAAAGAGCGGGTTCTAACAGCATGTGGAAAGAAGCATTTACACTTGTGTCAGGAATATCACCAAAAAAAGTATACACGAGATTGCATGATATTTTTAAAAGCACTCAAAGTTTTCCGTATGCTGATTGTAATGAGTATACATTTTCGACTCCCGAGTTGAAAAAAATAGAAACAGTAAAAGAAGTTCCACAAAATATTTTCTACTCAGACACTATCCCTCATTTATTAGAAAAAATTGCAAAAGCCTTAGTAGAGGCAAGTTCTCAAGATTTTGTCGTTATAACTGATAATGGAGCTGAGTTTGTTGCTTGTGAATATTGTGTGCGACCTACTCTTGAAAGGGCTGTTTCATTGATGCATTCAGGAGTAGATATTCATCCTATTGAATACAAAAGTCCGTTTACAACGAAATTGATACAAAACACTGTACAACATCTCTACACAATTTTTGGAAGAAAAAGAATTCATCGCACTTGTGATCGTTGGAAGATTAATCTTGATGATAAAATTTCCGGAAACATGCCTTTTACAAAACGAGAACTCGAGATCATTTTTGCAGCTTCGTGTGAGGTTTTCAAGCGCGACCTTCAAGAGCTTTTAAAAGAAGTTCATTCATCTTTGAGTACCATACGCTTTCTCGATACAAAAGACATGGAAAAACTCGCTGAGTTGAATTTACCTCGAACTTTAGATGAATGTGAAAAAGTTCACATCGATGCTCTTATGACAATACTCATTCCCTTTAACAAAATAAAAGACATATTTTTGAATACTCCTCCTCCATATCAAATCGGAGATCTAAAATCTGCAGAGCTGACTTGGGAAGGTCTTCGAGATCGTGTGTACACCTATGAAACCATGAGAAGAATGAATTTTCGCGATTATTTATGGGTTCTGCTTATGGCAAAAGGGCTTGCTTCAAGAGAGCCTCCTTTAGGTGCTATCGTCATTCATAAGTATGGGTATTACGAAAATTTTGAATTGATTCAACAAGGAGGTGCTTGGAAGTATCTTTTTAAGCATTTCGGGAAAAAACATGAAAAGGTACTGAACCTCGTATTATTTCGAGGAACGCGTTTTCCAAAAAGTGTAGGAGATACATGGAATCGTGTTTTTGAAACTGTTCAAGAAGATTTGCGTTCGTGTATAGGTTCGAAAGGCCCTACAATGACATACGATATATCAAAAAAGTTGTACTACAAAAAATCCTATGGATTTGTCGATAGTGAAAATGAGCCTTTACGCGGAATCGGAATCAGTGTTGGAGGGACTCATCTATTGCGAGAAATTGCGCTATTTCCCGGAAAGTTTTTAATCGCAAATCCTGTCAGATGTACTGGTATAGATCCGGAAACAGATGAACATTTTGCACATTCCCTTGAGAGTCTACAACTCTATAAGAAACCGGTCATTAAGTATTTTATTGAAGATTTCGACGTTGTCGATGAAATGGGAGAAGTGAGGCTCGGCGCTGCGTGTAAAGCAGATCATCTTAGAATAAAATTTATCATTACTGGATTATGGCCGGAAAGTGCAGCATCCAAAACAACATTGAACAAAACCTTAGTAGATGTTTTCAATGAACGACCAAGGCCAGAGTCTTTTTTTAAGGCAATTAAAGCCTATCAAAAAAGTGCTGATGGTCCACATTCTGCGCCTACATTTGCACTTGATCATTACGTCATAAAACTTTCAGATAAAGTAAAAGAAGATAAAAAACTCATTCGAGATCTTCTCATGCATAATCCTCCATTACATAATCCTACGTGGGAAAAATTGCGAAGCGTGTTAGAATACGACAAACAAAGAAAATTTATTGATTTTTTACATGAACTTTCAAAAGAACGGGTACGTGATGAAAACATATGAACTTGAAAAATATCTGGATGATCTTCTTTTTTCAAACGACTTTCAAGATGCATCTTTAAATGGGCTTCAAGTATATGGCAAAGATGAGATTTCATCATGTGCATTTGCTGTGACTGCAAGTCTTAACGTCATCGAAAAAGCAAAAGAGCTTGGAGTCGATGCATTGATTGTTCACCATGGCATACTTTTAAGAGGAAAAGACTTTCGCATTGTAGGAACAGTGCAAAAGAAGTTGAAAACTCTTCTTACGGAGGGGGTTTCTTTATTTGGGTATCATCTTCCCCTTGATGCATGCCAAAATTATGGGAATAATTGGCCATGTGCAAAAATGCTTGGGTTTGAAAATCTCATTCCGTTCGGAAAACATCAAAATGGATTTTTAGGAGTTGCAGGTTTTTTTAAACCTCGTCTTGTAACAGATCTTCAGAATGATTTTAAAAAAATTTATGGCACAGAGGCAAAAGTTGTCTTGGGTGGAAAAGACACTGTAACATCTTGTGCAATTTTATCTGGTAAAGGCCATAATTGGATCGATGAAGCAGTGGAAATGGGGATTGATTGTTTTGTAACAGGTACATCCGATGAGCCAATCTGGCATATTGCGCATGAAGAAAAAATCAATTTTTTTGCTTTCGGTCATGCTGCGACAGAAAAAATTGGCGTGCGGCTTTTGCAAGAACATCTACAAGAGACGTTTCAATTTAAAACACACTTCATTGACGAGGAGAATCCATTTTAGTATACTTGTCATATAAATTAGGAATTTTTCATGAATATTATCGATATCCTCGAAGATAGAGGCATGCTCGAAACACTCTCTTCGTCTGACTTACGTACGTTAACACAAGACCCATCAAAACCTTTAAAGGTGTATTGTGGTTTTGATCCGAGTGCAGATAGCCTTCATCTTGGAAATATGGTCCCTATAATGGCTCTTGCCTGGTTTCAACGTTGTGGGCATCAACCTTTTGTACTCGTTGGTGGTGCTACTGGAATGATTGGCGACCCTTCAGGAAAATCTCAAGAAAGACAACTTCTCGATGAGCTAACCCTGGAAAAAAACCAAAAGGGAATTGTGTCTGATCTCAAAAAAATTCTTTGTGCAAAGGACGTTCCAAATCCTGCCCATTTTCTCAATAATTACGACTGGTTCAAGACATTTTCTTTCATTGATTTTCTTCGCGATGTAGGAAAGTATTTCAGAGTTGGTGTGATGATTGCAAAAGAAAGTGTCAAAACGCGCATGCAATCAGAAGAGGGGATGAGTTTTACAGAATTTAGTTATCAGACGTTGCAGGGTTATGACTTTTATCACCTCTTTCATAATCACGGGGTAACAGTTGAGATAGGAGGGAGCGATCAATGGGGCAATATCACAGCTGGAATTGACTATGTCAGAAAAGTTACAGGACAAACTGTGTATGGCCTTACTTTGCCACTTTTGACAAAAAGCGATGGAACAAAGTTTGGAAAATCTGAAAAGGGTGCCGTTTTTCTTTCGCAAGAAAAAGTATCGCCATATGAGTTTTATCAGTATCTGATTAGAGTTGCAGATGCAGATGTGATCAAACTTTTAAGGCTTTTGACGTTTATAGAACTTTCTGAAATCAATGAAATTGAAAAAAACATGCAAGAAAGTACCTATGCTCCAAATACAGCGCAGAAAATTCTTGCAGAGCATATCACAAAACTCGTTCACGGAATAGAAGGTCTAAAAAATGCAGTTTCAGCAACCGAGCAGTTTCATCCGGGTAAAAAAGCAACGTATAATTCTGAATCCATTCAAGCGCTTCTTTCGGAACTGCCTCATGCAGAATGTAAAAAAGAAGATGTCGACGGGAAAAAAGCAATCGACGTCATTGCAGATTGTAAATTTCTTCCAAGTAAGAGTGAAGTTCGAAGACTTATTCAAAATCGAGGTTTACTCATAAACGATGTACGCATCGAACAAGACGATTATGTACTTTCTGATAAGGATTTTATAGATGGTACTTTTGTCGTCTTTTCATTCGGAAAGAAGAATAAGGCAGTGATTCAATTAAAATGAGTCTTCTCTTTGTAGAATGTTGACTTGTGGTTGCCAATTTTTAATCGGTGCAGGATTAAGATTTGACATGTGAGAATACACGAGGCTTTCCGATGCAAAACGATAGGCTAATGAGGGAACTGATGCGTAGGCATTGCAACTTTGATGTAAACTTGCAATCTCGTGATCGACAGGTTTTAGTTCTTTATTGTCCATAGTTATTATTTCAAGAGCTTGAAGAATCCTTTCGTACATCGTATAGTTAATCGCATAACATTTCGTAGTCATTCCATAGTGAATTTTAGCAAGGTTACAACTTACAAGCTCTCCATCACTCATTGTCATAAAATAAAACAAATCCCAACCCGGTTTTAATTCCCTCATAGCTTTTCTGAAAAGCGTTCCAAAGTTTTTTATATCAGCACTATGACTTCCTGTAACACTTCCGAATCCAGTATTGTCTTCGATTATGAGTAGGCTACTATATTTTCGTACTTTTTTTGTTGCCCTATGAAGGGCAAGCGGTGACACGTGTTTTTTTGCAAGGATTGAATTTAGTTTATTGACAGCCGATCGAAATTTTTGGAAAGTATTTTTTATTGCTTTGTATTGCGAAAGAAAGCATGCAGTTTGTCCTTGTAGTCTTTTTACAAGTTCTTCTGGGAGAAGATGTTCTGTTTGCCAGCGTACCATTCGCGTCCATATAGAATGATGAAGTGTTGAACCGTTCACACCGCGTACAATTTTGTAATTTTTTAAATCTTGCCCAATTTTTTTTACTTCCGCTTCAAATCGTTTAAAACGCTCAGATTCAGTATTTGTCGTGATTACTTTGATATGGCCAAAATAATTGTGAAGATTCCAGTTTGAATCAAGCTCTTCTGAAGATAATTCGCGTAACTCTTCATTGGCCACTTCGGATTGATTGATACAAGGGATGTCTGAAATTGAACTCATAACTACCAGTTTTTTATTTAAAATAAAAAATCCATTTCGATATTTGCAAGTGAAATATTTAGTTTGCAAATGCTTGATATAGATAATACGAACCCGTTATACAAATGCACCGTAAAATCCGCTACGAGAAGACCAACTCGTATAAAATTGAAAATAAGTAAATTTTTATGATTTATAGACGATTGTTCTATAACTCACATTTTGCCATGTATTTGAGTTATACAAGCGATGTCTATAACTAATGCCTTGGAACTGGGAATTGCCAGAATGGCCAAAATTTATTTACAATCTAGAACGAATCACTCAAAAGGAAAGGCAATTTCTTTTGAATTTGCTCAACAAGTGCACGGATTCGTCCAATATCTCTTATTTACTCGATTTTTCGTGCAAGAATTTACTCGTTTTTTGTGTTTATGAAATAAAAAAAATTGAAAATATCAATATGATTCTTTATGACCTTTAATTTTAAAGGAAAATGGGATGATACGGAAGAACATTGGAACAAAAGGAAGGATATTACGAGGGGTGTTGGGCTGTTTTCTCCTCGCATTGGCTTATTTTCTTCACAGTTGGACAGTTTTCCTTATAGGATTGTTCGTTGTCTTTGAAGCATTGGCAAGTTGGTGTATTGTGTATCAATTCTTGGGGAAAAATGAATGTCCTCGAAAATAAATTAAGTTAAAAAAAGTTAAAGAAAGGTTAATTAATTTATGAAGTATTTTTACTTTGTTATGAGTTTATTAATATTTAATTCATGTGATCATGCGCGAATCCACGAACACGAAAAGGTTGTCGTTCACGATGGATGTTGTTGGCATGAAGAGCCTTGTTTTGTTGAGAAAAAGGAGGTAAAGCACGTCGATGTTCATCGCGATGTGCATCACCACCATTAATAGACCACTTTCGAAACCCCATTTGCCTGCCAGAATTGGTCATTTTGGCATCTTTATTGCCAAATTTCTCGACCGTATGTATGCATATGCTCTCAAAATTTGGCAATAAAAACGCCTAAAAATCCCTAATTTTTTCAGGAAAAGCGAGTTTTGAAAGAGGTGTAATAATAAAATAGGGGGGGTGAGATATCTTCTTCTTTTCTTTTTGGTTTTATTAAGTTCATGTCATCATGATGGATGGCATGGTCATGACCATGGGCACGGTTGAGGTCATTGGCATGATGGTCATCATGGTAGAGGTCATGGAGGTGGACATGGCGGTCACGGACACTAATCTTCGCTTTCTTTACTTTCTAGATAAGTAATAACATCATCGAGAGAAAGAAAGTGTTTGATGCGTTTGTGATGACCTGTACGAAGAAGAATTTCGAGAATTTCCTCTGCAAGGTTATAAAATAGTAATTCCTTTCCGGACTTTTCGAGTTCTTTTTCGGCTTCAATGAATGATCGTATACCGGTACTTGCGAGGTACTCCATATTTGTTCCTTCAATCACAAGATGCTTTTTCATAGGCATACTTTCAAAAAGATGCCTTTTTAGCTCATCAGAAGTGGTTGTGTTTACTTTACCAACAACGACAATCATACAAAATAAATCGTGTTCTTGCTTATGTATGTGCATAGCATCTCATTTTTATGAAATGTGGAGGTTACTAAATTTTTTTAAAAGTCGCAATACATTTGCATCGTTTTTCCGAGTATAAATGATTTTATCCATGAAGCCAAAAATGAGCTGTAGCCCAAATCCTTGATCATAATGTTGAACCCCCATAGTTACCTTTGGATGTAGGGTTGGATCGTAGGGAAAACAATAATCTTTGAGTTCTATTTCAATAGCAAATTTTTGATGACAATGACAGGTAATAAGGATCGGACCATCGTTTTGTTTATAGCCGTGTTTTATGATGTTAGACAGTGCTTCTTCTACCGAAAGTTCAATGGCAAATGCCTCTTTTTTTGAACAATTTTGCACAATTGCAAAGTTTGCACAAAATAGCACTGCACGTTGAAGCTCTTGTAAATTTGCTTTAACCGATAAATGGGCTGTGTGACTCATTTTTCTTTAAAACTCCATTATCCAGAATGAAGGATCGATCACAAGATGTAGCAAAAGATTGATTGTGAGTCACTAAAATAAGAGATTTTTTTTCTTCTTTTACACAGTAAAAAAGAAGAGATTGAATTTCTTGTGCAGTTGCATGGTCGAGATTCCCTGTTGGCTCGTCTGCTAGAAGAATATCCGGATCCATGATGAGGGCACGGGCAATTGCAGTTCTTTGCTTTTCTCCTCCTGAGAGTTTTCTGCATGGAAAATGTGTGCGTGCCCCAAGTCCAACTCGTTCAAGAAGATCTACTGCACGTTTGTAATGATGAGAATTTTTGCCAGCCGGAAGTCTTGCAATTTTTACGGGCATCAAGATGTTTTCCAGAACAGTACCGTCATAAAAAAGATGAAAAGATTGAAATATAAATCCAAAATTGTGATTGCGAATATAATTTGCATTGCAAAGTTTTGAATCCTTTCCAAAAAGCGTGATAGTTCCAGATGTTGGAAAGTCTAATGTTCCTAGAATATGTAATAGTGTTGTCTTTCCTTCGCCTGATTTTCCAATGATCGCAATACTTTCTTTTTGATAGAGCTCAAAGGTTATGTCGGAAAAAAGCTCTAATTGGACAGGATAGGTAAACGTCTTTGAGACTTTATCACAAATAAGAAGTGGTTCCGGCATAAAGACTCTATTCTCCTCGTAAAGCTTCAGACGTATTGAGTCGACTTGACTGAATTGCAGGAACAACGCCTGCAATGCACGAGCCTATGGCTGTTATTATAATGACAAAGAAAAATGAGTATTGGCTAAACTCTGCTGTGACGATCTCGCCATAAAAAGCAGTCGTCAACACTTGTTGTCCTTGTATTTTTCCGATGAATTGTAAAAGTGACTGAAGATGTTTTAGTGTATACCAACTTGCAAGTGCACCTATGACACTTCCAATGGTTCCCATAATAAAACCGGAAAGACCGAAAATTAAAGCGATGCTTTTTTTTGAAGCACCTAAAGCACGAAGAATAGCGATCTCTTGTTTTTTGTCGTGTACGAGTATGATCAACATAGAAATAATATTCGAACAGGCAACGACCATAATGATGCAGGAAATCAAAGAAAACAGATTGCGATCTGATTTCATTTGCTGAAAGACATCTTTTGTAAAATCGAAGTTATCATACGTTTGAATGTTCCAGAATTTTGCAATCCCGTTTTCTTGTAAGATCTTCGATATCTTTTCTTCAACTTGTTTTGCATTTTTGAGATTTGAAAAATTTACTTGCAATCCTGTTGGAAACGTTTGCTCATCTTTGTATTGCGTAGATTGGATAAGAGAGACGATATCAGTGTCAATAAGGATGAGTTTTCCACCAACAGGGATTATTCCCGGATCGTAAAAACCTGCAACAAAAACAGGGACTTTCATTTCCTGTAAAGTTGTGACTGTTGGTGCAGAATAGGTAAGATATCCTGTATCTAATACTGCAATTCCGGAATCTCGGAAATATTTTGGGACAATGATGCCGTGACCAAATTTTGGGCTGTTTGGTAAAAGTAAAAGATCCGAATTTTTAGGATCGCGTTCTATCCAAAAATGCGGGGTGGATGTTGGATTCAGATGAAAGCCTGCCACTTCAAGTTCAGAAAATGAAAAGCGCTCAGAGATTGATATGTTCTGGATCACGCCTTTACACTGAAACGAAAGTTCATTTTCATATTTTGGATCACTTGCAGTAAAAAATACATCGTTTGCAAGGACAAAGGGAGCCTGATCTGGAACGTTCCATTTTTTATTACTTTGATCGTAAAAAGAAAATCCACTGTTTTCCTTTTTCACTCTTCCTAAAAGAATTGTAAAGTTGTCGTCATGCTCTATCTCTTTTGGAAATTCTGCTTTTGAAAATACTTCAATGCTTTGAATGCGATCTTTAATCACAATTGCCCGACACGATAATGAAGTGTCATTTTTGAAGAGAGTTTTTGGAAAATGCCAATGGAATAAAGGGGCTTTAAGCTTTGTGATGGTTGTATCTTGAAAAAAGAAATCTAAAAGATCTTTTGTTTGTTCTGACTTCAAAATTTTTTCTAGAACATTTTGAACATCTGATGAAAGAATCGGCAAAATTGACTTTTGAAGTCGGGCATTACCGGGATCAAAGCTTAAAAGGTACGAGCTTTGAGAAATATACTGATTTTCGTCTTCTTGTTGGGAAAATAACAGCTTAAGATTGGCATATGTCGTTTCAAAACTCGAACAATGATATCCCAGGTTTTCAATGAGTTCCTGTGTTTTTTTTACGACGTCTATGACGTTGCCCTTAGAATCTTTTAAAGGCTTTGGGAATTGGGAAGGAATGGGTGGGTCAATGTCTGGATTATATGGATCTGTTTGATTGCTTTTGAGCTTTTCTGAGATGCTTTTAGGAGAAAAATTCGAATCTTGGCTCAAAAGATCGATCTTGTAGTAATACGAGTTGTAGTAATGTGAAGTTGGTGTGAGCCTCATAGGGGAGGTGATGGCGACCATTTTCTCCGTCCATCGCAGTTCTATGCTTTCTTGAGCAGAGAAAAAAACAATGCTCAACCACACGACGAGTGCGATGACAAAAATTGATATGAGTGAAATGATTGATACCGAAAAGTACCGAAAACGAGGGTATAGGTAATGTAGCGCTGTAGAGAGTTCAAATATCATATAGGTTCAAATAAAAAAGGGGTTGCCCCCTTTTTAGCTATTTTGTCTCTTTAAACACAACGTGTTCGCGAACGACAGGATCAAATTTTTTAAGTTCGATTCGATCTGGAGTATTAGTCTTGTTTTTGAACGTCATGTAAAAAAAGCTGCTTTTTGTGCTTTTCAATTTAACTTTTTCTCTTTTGGATGCCATGGTGTCGATCCTTTATAAGATTTTTGTGTCACTATAGCAAAATCTGAAATTCTTTGCGAGTATTTTTTAACCAGCATTTGTAAAATTAATTTTTAAATATCGCACTAATGAGTTTGTCGTTATATTATATTAATTTAATAATAGGATTTCAAATTATGAATATAGAAGACTTGGCAAAAACAACAATAAATGATCCAATAATCCGATGTACTTACCTGTGTTTTATTCAAGAAGAAAAGATTTTATAGTCGAGGGGCATTGCAAACTTCTAAAGCCGATAAAATGGGCATCCCAAAATGGACTTGTTGATGAATCAATACTTGGAAATGCGATTAATCTTCTTAAAGTTGCAGGAAAACTCATTCCTGGATCGATCAATGAAAGAGTGAGAATTCTATCAAATGATGGATCTCATGTCGACTTTCCCAAAATGCTCTTAGTAACGAAACTCGAATTTTTTAAAAATATATTTGAATGCAACATGTCTAAATGTCGCAAGACTCAAGAAGGTTTTTATGAAGTTAAAAGCGAATTTTCAAGTCGTCAACTAGAAAGCTTTTAAAAAATATTTTATATCAATTTTCTGATAACCATAAACGTTTTTTCTTAATGATTTAACAATTTCTTTAGAGGATTGTTTAGATCTCTAACTGATTCTGAACAACACCTCCAACAAAATAGAGAGCTTTACAATTATTTCTAATTCATATTGACTTTTATTTTAATATGTGTTAAATATTTTTATATTTTATTAATTAATTTATAATAAGGTTTTTATATGAATATAGAGAGTTTAGCAAAAACATCGGCGTTGTTGAAAAAGTCTGACGCTTAAAAGAATTGAGAGATTGAAAGCAGAATCAAAAAGTTTTTAGTGAATAAAAAAGAAAACATGTAGGCTCTTTAGTTCTTATACAAAAGGCACCTA
>JBDHQC010000109.1:0-6160 GCA_039806815.1 Parachlamydiales bacterium | reverse complement strand
TGCGATTTTTGTTGGGATATTCTTTATCATTGAAGACCTCCGAGCGTTGAAAACGCCCGAGAGTATCAAAGATTCAACTTGAAATTTGCAATAAATTTAATTTTTTATTTTTATGCTTTATCATAATGCTTTGATAATCAATTTGATAAAAATAAATTGATGAGAAATTATAGGTAGTGTTCGGAAAAATTATCTCGCTTCATTTGATATAGCGTAGCCAATTTTGAGGCAAGGTGAATAATTCATACGATCACTGGAATATCGCATTCTCTTGCAATAACATCATCTGTATTTGGATTATTATTTCGGGGAAATGAAAAAGGGGCTCTAAAAAGAGCCCCTTGATGCTATACAATCAGAAACGATGAGTCTGATTAGAATGCGTAGATCGCTTGGAGTTCGAACATCCAGGAGCGGTGCTTTCCACCGATTTCATGGGATTGCTCGATTGCTCTTTCGAAGAATGCATTCAATGTCCAGTTATCTGTCAATGCATAGAATGTATCGATTTTGTAACCTTTGTAGTTTGCAAAACCTTGTCTTCTTGAATTATAGAAGGAAATGTTTCTTGGGTTATCGCGGAGGATACCAGAGCAATCTCTTTCTGGAATTGCTTGTGCTTGTACCCATTCGTAGCGAAGATCAACTGCCCAGTCATTTTTCTTCTTTACTTCACCCATGCGATATCCAACGTAGAATGCGTTGTCTTTCTTTCTGTGGTGAGTAAAGTGGTTTCCATGTGCATCGTGGTTGTGTACGAAAGCACCATAGAGTTTTGACTTCCACTTGATCAAGTCTGGACTAATGTTATATGCAAGTGTAAGTTGGGAGTTTACAAACTTCGAACCTTTTGCATGCTTTTTGCCATAGCGGTTAGCACCGTCTCTTCTCCATGTGATAAGAGAGTATTTGAAGTCGATTCCTGAATCTGCGATGTTTAAGAATCCGAGTTCTCCAACATAACCAAAGTGGTTTACAGTTTGATCGACGATGAAAGCTGCAGCTTTTGCTGTGAAGTCAGTAATTCCTTCAAAGCTTTGTGCATACTTTAACAAAGCACCGTCAAAAATGCTGTAGAATTGGATTTTGGAATCGAACACATCGTACAATCTTCTGCGACCGATTTCGAAATCAAGGCGTGATGTGCCTTCTTCGAAAAGATTGTATCCCATGAATGCTTTTCTCATGGAAATGTTGCTCGTAATTCCACTACCCCAAAGGATATTTTTGTTGGAATTTTGTCCCTCTGCAAATGCGACATTGCGTATACCCATTGGGTTGTCCAACTGGAATTGGATCGTTGCCCATGAACGGTCTGCTTTGTAGTCCATTATGAGGTTAACTTCGATATCGAACTCGTTTGTTGCAAACGGAGCGTGAGGCTTTGCAGGAGGAACTAAGTTCCCTGATCCCGATCCGCGTTGGCGTTGATGGTGACTTCTGCAACGAAGACAAGACCACTCTGCGTGAATGTCTCCGCTGATCATTAAAGCTCCGCCCTTTTCGGCAATCGAAAGTGCTCGCTTTGAATTTACGAAGTCCGTGACAGCAGAAAAGTCTCTTTCACGTTCTTCCACAATCGTTGAGAAGCCGTCGCCTACTACATCATTTTGAGCATAAACTCCTGATGAGAAGCAACCTGTTGCCAAGGCAAAAGGCAACAAATATTTCAACAATTTCATATTTTTCTCCATTGTTGCATGTTTTCTAAAAATACTAAAATTTCATCACGTTAATAATGATCGACCTGCTGAATTGTCGTATATTTCTATAACTCTCTGCATACGTGATATTTGCATAAATTTTCAGCAATATGACACTTTTTGTTTTTCAAATCTGGTATATTTATCTTCCGATTTTTTGTAAATCACTTTTCTCCTCGTGTTATGCAAAAGATACTTCGAGATTCCATTCTAAGGCCATTTTTTATGCTATTATTTTTTATCATATACCATGATTTTTGGTTAAAAGAATGTACTAACACAAAATGAGTTTGCCTTGCAAGAAGAATTTATTGATTTTATTTAACGATGTTTTTTTTCATAATAAAGTGATCAACTTACATATTCCATTGCTTTTGGAAACACGCCCCATTTTGGCTCTCTTTTTGAACCATTCATCCACATTTTCCAATGAGACAACGGTCTTCCTTGCACTCCATAGTAATCGACCGTCCAAAATTCGAGATCTTTTGATGCAGGATTTACGACAAATGCAAAATAGTCCTTCACCCAATTGGTGTCTGCAAAAATCAAAGGAAGAGGACTTTTTAATCTTTCCGCTCTCATTTTCTCGATTATTTTCTTGTGGATATCGCTTTTTGATCTCGTCAGCCCTAGGCACAAAGCGACGGCGCCTTTTGTAGTTTCGAGCAATCGTTGTGAAGATACAACTCTTTTAAGCTGAAGAATTTTTTGTAGATTATACACTGTTTCATCGACATTGCTTTTAATCTGAGGCATATTGGAAAATTCTTCCACGAGAAAATTGGTCATGAATTCTAATGCTCTTTCAGGAGTTGTGTAGGGTAATTCAGAAAAGAGCACATTATCGATTTCTTCAATGGAAACAACTTGCCCAAATGGCCCTTTTAAGCCTCTATCTTGGTGAACAGAAGAAAAAAAGTAATCGTGAAACTCTCGAATTGACAAGCGATAGGGGAGCGTTTGAAATATTTGCATAAATCGCGGGCGAAAGTCGATGGGAATTGTGTGATATACCTTATCGATTACATCGCGCATCACTTCTTGATCGAGATAGTACATCTCATAAAAACGTGTAATCGGCTCCATGTATTCATGTTTGATCCATGAGTAGGTATATTGATCACTCGTCCATCCTTCCTTGTACTTTTCAAATCCCGGCTTTAGTAAAAATGCATGAGTTGGCGAATGCATCAAAAGAGATTTATTTGGATACTTTAAAAAAACTTCGCTCGATTTAGGGGGCAATTGTTTTATGGAATCAATGAGAAAAGCACAAAGTTCTACTTCGTTTTCAACCCATCTTTCGACTTCAGTTGGTTTTTCTGCCCTTCTAAAATAAGCAGATACTAAAGTACTCATTGATCCGCCGGATGTATAAACCCAAGGTTTCTTTTCAACTTTATCGAGATTTTGTAATGGTTTTCTCACCAAAGGAACATTATGCGCTTTTGCCATTCGATAAAAACTCGTTTCCTGAAACTCATCAGATCTTACGTGATTTACGAGCTGCGTGATAATAATCGTAAATTCTTGTTCGATTCCTTGAACTTGAGGCATTGAAGAAAGATCTCTTTCTGTTGCAGTAAAAAATGAAGCAAGAGAATCTATGTAGTCTTGAAGAGACCGAATTGGAGACCATAAGGATGGATTTGTCCTTCCATGCTTGTAAATAAGTCTAAATCCTGCAGGACTATCGTCAAATGGCCCTGTAGTCACTTCGTGAATGTCTGCATCGTAAACTTCCTGGAAATAGTCGAAAAACTTTTTATCGTATTCTTCTTGTAAGAATGCAAGAAGCCCACCGATTTTTGAGGCTTTTTCGTAGGCGGTTTTTCTCACTTGATCGATGTGATATAATTCAGTCTGCCGAGACTGATGCTCCATCTTTATCCAGCTTATCTCTTTTTCTGTACTTGCTTGCTGCATTCTTCCTTCGAGATATTTCATCTGAATCTCGACTTGTTCGCATTCTTCTTGAAGTTCTTTTAGTTTTAAATTTGCCTGATCTACTTTCATCGAAATTATTTTATAAAGACATTCGCCGATTCCACCAGGATCATCAGAATTGAGCCCTAAACTCGAATATAAATTCCAACGAGTAAAATTCAGATTGATCTCAGAAAACGAGGCAACGGTAAATTCCCAAGATTTTAAAAGAGCATTGTCCTGAAGCCCTTTAAATTCATCTCGAACCTGATCCAATGCTTTGAGATACGATTGGATATTCTCTGCTTTTTTCCCCGTTCCTTGCAATCCTTGGGGCGCTGTCATGACAAGGCTTGTTTGCAGAAGCCCTTTTGGTCTATTGAGAAATTCCGTGACTTCTTTTTGATTAAGCCCGAACTTTGAAAGTAGCATTCCTGTAAAAAGCTCATCTGCATTCGTAAAGAACATTCGGGCATTTTTTTCTAAAACCTGTAACCCCTTTTCCATGAGATTTCTTACCACATGCGCTTTATCTTTCCAAGATAGGTTCTGATCTATCATCCCAATTGCTTCGAGGGGTAAAATGAAACTCGGGGCCATCCAGATCGTATTCTCGTTATGGTGCAAATCCCGATGCAAGAAAATGGGCCGCATCAGATCACCATTCCCCCACGTGTAGCTCAAAGGAACGCTATGTTCCACACCTGCATAGGTACGCCTCAGATATCCTGTATTCATCATTTCATCGAGATCACGCAAAAACAAATGGGGCATTTCTTGCTGAACCATAATCGATGGGGCAGTAGCAAAGCAAGATCCAAGACTTTGTCGTAAAAAAGTAAGCCAACATGATAAACACGCTCGCCGTACATGAACATCTGTGATCGGGACGTTCGGTGGAACTGTCAGTGTGTGACGTATTATTTCTTCTGCAAGCCGATTAGAGTATGGGCGGCTGATTGATTTGAAAATTTTTGCAAGTTCTTTATTTTCTTTTAACAAGATCAATGCGTTTAAAATATGGACGTCTCGAACCGCATCTGAGTCTCTTCCGGGAGAAAGAGAATAAAGAAAAGAACGCATCCCTTCAATCGCATAATCAAGGATCTCTATTTTAATTTCCCCATCATCGCCTATTATTTTTTCTGCAAGCCTTCTTGCTTTTATGACATTTCGGCACGAAGCACTATCTTGAACTTTTGTTCGGTCAAGGCGCCTTGAAATATCGTCAAATTCGTTGAGGCATATTTGAATGATTTCTTCTTTTTGCGTCCTTGGCGCTCTTTGCGAAAGAACGTTGCGACTGATGAGCGCACAAGCGCGGGGATAAAAAAAATGATGTCCAGGTAAAACTTCAATTTCTTGTTGAATTGAATCAAATAATGTCAAAGTAGTTAGCTCCACATGATGCTATTTTGATATATAACTATAAATACAATATATTTAAATAATCTTAATTGCTTAAATTTATTGCTTTACTTCCGGACTAAATTCTCTATCACTTTACCATTTTAAAAATCAGTTAACTGGAGTATAATTTCGAAAAAAATAACTTTAACCAATAACGTATACCATGTCTTTAAAAGTCTCATATGTATCATCGAAAAATAAGAACCCTGTAGAAGTCGAATTAAAAGAAGGAAGCAAAGGTTCTGATCTCATTGAAGAGCTCCATCTTACTGCGCCAGACCAAGCCGTCGCGATTTCAATCAATGGAATGATGAAAGATCTTATAACGTCATTGGCAAATAATGACATAGTAGAGATCTTTTCTTTTGATGAAGACTTAGGGAAGGAAGTCTATTGGCATACATCAGCTCACGTTCTTGCACAAGCAGTACTGCGCCTTTTTCCGAACGCAAAACCGACAATAGGTCCGCCAATTGAAAATGGATTCTACTACGACTTTGCCGATTTACATATCACAGAAGAAGATCTTCCGAAGATAGAAAAAGAAATGCAAGCAATCTGCGAAGAAAATTACAAAAGCAATCGTTTAGTTTTTTCAAGTAAAGAAGAAGCTCTTCAGAGGTTTTCAAACAACCCATTTAAAATAGAGTTGATTCAGAATTTTGGCCCCCAAGATGAAATTTCAGGATATTCGCAAGGAGAGTTTTTTGACCTTTGTAGAGGCCCTCATTTACCCAATCTTGGAAAAATAAAAGCTATCAAAATCATGAAGACCTCGGGCGCATACTGGAGAGGGGATTCAAAAAACCCCATGCTTACTCGCATTTATGGCGTCACCTTTCCCGATAAAAAAATGCTGCGCGAGTATTTACATAAACTTGAAGAGGCAAAAAAACGAGACCATAAAATCTTAGGCCCTAAACTTGATTTATTCTCCATTAAAGAAGAAGCGCCGGGCATCCCTTTCATCCATCCCAAAGGAATGATCATTTGGAATCCTCTTGTCGACTTTTTAAGAGGCCTGATGATGCGAGATCACTATGTCGAAATCAAAACACCTCAGCTCATGAGCCAAGAGCTGTGAGAAAAATCTGGGCACTGGTCTCACTACCGCGCAA
>JBDHQC010000108.1:0-6202 GCA_039806815.1 Parachlamydiales bacterium | reverse complement strand
TTGCTCCGGGCTTTACTGCGATGAAAAGGTAACGATATCAACTCTTCCCCAAGACATATCTTTACAAAAACTCGTCGAAGGAAATATGCGGTATGTCGATAATGCACCAGTCCATCCTCCTCAAGGTCAAGTACGTCGCAATGAGCTCCTCAATTCTCAATCGCCATTTGCAACAATTGTCAGCTGTTCTGATTCTCGCGTGCCACCGGAGATTATCTTTGATGTGGGTCTTGGCGATATTTTTGTCGTTCGCGTTGCAGGAAACGTCGTTGGACCAATTGAACTCGATACTGTCGAATATGCTTCAGAGATCTTAAAAAGCCCTCTCATCATGGTTTTGGGGCATGCAAATTGTGGTGCTGTCGATGCTGTGATAAAAGGTGAATCGATTTCAGAAGATATTGAAAATATCGCACCATTTATTGAACCGGCAGTACAAAGAGCATCTTCCATGAAAGGAGATACCTTAGAAAATGCAATCATACTGAACGTACAAAATACGAAAAAAGCACTGGAGCAAAGCCCTGTGATCAAAAAGTTACTCAATGCAAATAAGCTAAAAATTGTATGTGGATACTACGAGCTTGGTACTGGCAAAGTTCGAATGCTTGATTAAGAGGTGAATAATGTATAGAGTTTTGATCTTTTTGTTTCTTTTATCGAGTTGTAGATCAAAATTTCCCACAGAATGGGATTCCAATACAACGACGGTATATATTCCTGATCGGACAGTTCCAAAAAAGAAAGAAAAAGTCTTAATGGCGCAGCTTGCACCGTGTATTGTCGTTCAAAAAGCAAATAGATCGTATAATCGCGTCGCTCGTCCAAAAGCATATGAAGAAAATGGCAGAATAAAGCTTAAGATGGATCCAAATGATCCAGTAATGTTTGCAGAAATGCGACAATTTACGACTCCAAAAGACACATACTCAAATTACATCTATCGCGTGCATTTCAAAAAAACTCCATTATTTCATATGCAATCGGGGTTAAATACAGGACTTTTTGTGATAGTGACGTGTGATTCTTATGACAAACCAATTCTCGTTACAACTGTTTCGACATCGGGAAGATCTGTCACCTTTTATCCGACAAACAACATCCACAAACATTGCCTTCCATATCAATTTTGGACGTTATATCCAGAAAATAGAGGGAATAAGCCAAATACCATTTATGTTCCACAAGTCCTCGATGAAGGAAAAATTACACTGTTCGTTTCCAAAGACATGCATAAAATTGAATCAGTCTTTTATCAAGATTATAGAATTTTAGACATGAAGAAAAAAAGATGTGAAATACCTGTAGAGCCACTTGAAAATCTGGAACATCTCAATCTAAATGGAAAAGAAGTATCGATGTATTATATCAAAAGTGCTGATGGATTTGGTTATGTTCGACAAAGTGCAAAGCCTTTCGAGTTTTTCCTCATGAGTTGGTGGACTTTTGACCCACGCATAGGAAGCGATAAGATTTTAGGCGCAACTGGGGATAAAAACCCCCGCTTTTATACGACCATAAAACCATGGGCAAGAAAACAATCAGATATGCGCGATTACCATCGCTTTTTAATGTATTGGGGATGGAATTTGTAGCGTTAACTCACATTTTCTTGAAGATTGCGATCGAGCCTTATCTTTATTAACTTATTTGCATTTCTTTACGTCGGAAGTAAAACAGTATATCGAATCTTCTTCTTCGTGTCGTCTATAGTGACTGTTCCGGGTCCTTGTTCATACTGGAATCTTTCTTTGTCGCTTAAAAATTCTCGTTGTTGTGTTTTTCTGTTTGTTTTGGAATTCATTGCTTGTTTGAGTTCTTCAACAGTCTGGAATCTTCCGTCTTTTGAAAAGTTATCGAGCATTGCATTATATCCATATTCAACAAAGTGATGGTGATACAATAGATTTATATTTCTTGCATCAAAGCAATCAGTAAATACTCCTGTATATACAACTTCTTTTCCGGGTTTATACCGTTCAATTTGACCGATAATTGAATAATGAGGGTTTTCCTTGTTTCTCGACTCAGTATGCCATGTGCTTTTAATGCCCCTTAGTAATGCAATTTTCGTGATTTCGATAGGGAAGCAGTGGAAGAGCTTTTGCTTTTTTTGAAGAACTTTAGAAAGTTTACTATACGAATCTGTCTTCAATATTTTTGGTTCTTTTGAAAACCAATCATATACACGCTCATCGCAGGTTATTTTTCTGGTAGAAAAAAGTGTTTCAACTGGAATAAGAGAAAACAGAGAAGTTCTCTTCAGTATTGGTTTTGGTTCTTCTTCTTTTTCCTTTTCAACACAGAAATGTTCTCCTTTATGAGGTCTCGAACGGCCTTTTCTTTTTTTCGAGGAGGCTTTTTGTCTTTTTTTCTGTTTACTGTTAAGATTGAGATGTTTTTTTAAATCATCGCACAATTCTTTTTCACTGATTGATTTTTGTGGTTGTTTTTGAACATCCAACCCTTTTAATTTTTTAAAAATCGGCAAATTTCTTTCTAACTCCTTATCGAAAGCTCCGATCACGCTTTGGTATAAAGAAGTATAGAGTTTGCTCTTTTCCTTAAACCCAAAAAAATCGAGCATGATCATTCGTAGATAGAGATCTTGCGGTCCTGAAAGAAGTTCTGAAAGACTATTGAGAATTTTATCTCTGAAAAAAATTTCAACATTTTCGCTCTTGAGTTGCCTAAGTGTAATTTCAGAAAATTCTTGAGGGGAACGCACATTAGTAGGAATTGAGCAAGAGGGAGCAGACATTAGCTTTTCATAGAGTTTGGTATAGATGTCATCTATGAAATTTATATAGTAAGGGTCGAGATATCTTTCAAATGTGTTATTGTAATCAGTTAAATTCTTAAAACAATCGTTTGTGTCAGTATCTTTTGAATTTTGTAAAAAGCATTGAAGATCGTTAGATAGGAGTTTACCGCCACTATTAGTGTGCTTTGCTATAGGGGCATAGTTTCTTGCCAGGTGTTCGTTATTTAATCTTGTTAAAATATCTGAATGGCAAATGAAAAGATACAATTGCCACAGAAATAATGTTTTTTTTGAATCAACACTAAGTGAATCTTTCCTTTCAGCTATAGATTGTACAGTTTCATATATTTCATTTTGATCATTCTTTAAGAATGCAGTTTGTAGAGCAAGAGCAATAGATGCATCCTCGGGATTTTTTGCCGAAAAGTGTTCCCAAGAAAAACGGTCATAGCCAGGTCTTTCATCCCAGTTTCGTAGTTTTCCACCGGAGAGGTTGAATTCTCGGTTAAATAGAGCTTCAAGCTGCTCTAATACTATAGATACCAACGTTACACTGATTAAATCACGCTCAATTGAAAGTGTTTTTAAAAGTCCTTTGATAAATTCGATATCTGATCCTGTAAGGTCATGGGCTTGTGCCGTCAGTAATGCATAAGTTCCCTGGTAAACGACATCATCTTTAAAGATGCTATCGCGAATTGGCGTTATAATTTTTTGTTGGAGAGTAAGAGGGTCGAAAGCTTGTGTTCTATTTGAAAATTCTTCTATATTTAAAAATATTGAATTTATCTTTCGATGACTTATTTTGGAAATTTCTTTGGATGCGATACATTTTTCAAATAATTGAGTAATTTTATTGATTACCACAACTGGATCTGCAGGGGTTTGGCTTGATAATGGCCTGAGTTCAAAATTGTCATTAAAACAACATCTGTTTGGATGTTGATTTATGATGTAAAGTCCGTCACTAAAAGCAAATAATTTCTTTACTGCTTCGCTATTATCATCTATTCTTTGCATTATTATGCTCTAATTATATAAAATTTTTATTTATTGTCAATTAAATAATGAATATCACAGACAATGGGATAAAATCTATGTATTTTTTGAATTAATGCTCATATTTGTTAAACTCTACCGAGTTTATTGGCAATGTCTGCAAAAACAAGTTCCGTGATATACAATCTACTATCTAATTTCATTGCTATAGATTTCGCATCTTCGAAATTATCTTCTTGGAGATATTTGTCTATAATCATTTTTCTAATAGTATGTTGCTCGAATGTTTGAATTTCAGAAAGTTCTATTGCTGCAGCGATATTATTTTTTGAGAGGAGCTTTCCTACAAAATCTTTCAAAAATATTCCTACGCTTCTATTAACTCCGCAGCTTGTGTCACTAATTTTCTTTATTATTTCTATAGAATTATCATTATTTCCTTGAGTAAAATGCAATTTTGCAAGATGAAATAAAAGATAATTTTTTGTAAAATCGTTTGTGACATCGTCTAATATTTTATTAATTTTATCATTTTCATTACTGTTAAATAGTTTAGTGATCGTTTCTTCTAAAATATCGTACATGTCAAGTTCATGGATTGAAATCGAACTGAGTACATCGTTGACGTTATGAATAAGTCCATTCTTTAAAAATTGAGATAAAGATGTTGCGATTTCTTTATATGCTTTAGAGTCAGTGCCCATATACTTCTTAATTTTTTGAAGACCTTCATCGGAAACTTCATTTTTCTTCATACGAAGTAAAATACAAGAAGCCTTGAGTACAATATGTATGTCCTTGAGGGATTCGACTCCTTTTTTGACATGCCAGACGAATTTTTCTTCCATAGATCTTTTGGAAAGAATATTCCAATCCTGGCAAACACGTTGTGTTACTCCCAAATTTTCAGGTTCCAAAAAGGATAAAATATGTGCATGCATTTCGGGAGGAAGAGCATTTATTGAAATTAGTTCATTCATAGTAAACCTTAATATTAATAGAAACATATTATAAATCATTGGACAACTTTTTTTTCAATCAACCCTTGTCAAAAAAAATCGACGATGGGTATATTTATGTTTTAACTTTAATCTTTATCAAAAGGAGCATCATGCGCACCGCTGTTTCAGTGAAGTAACCTACAGGCTTTCTCTAGCGATTAAGTTTTACTACACTCAAACTATTTTAAAATTAGGTGCTAAACATGAGCTTAAATCAAAAAAAAATTGCCCTTATACTTATATATTGCATGATTTTCATAGACTGGATGGGAATAGGTCTTGTCTACCCAATGTTTTCTTCTATGATTTATCAAAAAGATAGTCTTCTTTTGCCGCAGGATACATTAGAAACTGTCAAAGGAACTGTCTTAGGCATCTTAATTGCAATAACGCCTTTTGTGTCCTTTTTCTTTTCACCAGTACTCGGTACGTTGTCTGATATGAAAGGAAGGCGGGGAATATTAATTTGGTGCTTGACTCTTGGAGTCATAGGGTACTTTATCGGTTGCTTTGGCGTTTTTAGCCAAAGCCTTGCGATATTATTTCTTTCCCGTGTTCTCGTTGGAATATCGTGTGCTAATTCATCCGTTATCGGAGCAGCTCTCATCGACGTGAGTGCGCCTGAAGAAAAAGCAAGAAATTTTGGCTTTTTCAATATGATGTGCGGTATTGGATTTATGGTAGGACCATTTTTAGGAGGAAAACTTTCTGAATGGGGATATCACATGCCGTTTCTTTTTGCGGGCCTGGTAACGCTTATAAACCTCGTTCTCGTCGAGGTTTTATTCAAAGAAACAAACGTTTCTTTACGAGATCAGAAAGTCGATTATCTGAAAGGCATTTTGAATATACGACAAGCGTTTCAATCGCGAGAAATGAAGCTGTTATTTCTGTCTATTCTGTTGTTTTCCTTCGGATGGTGCTTTTATTGGGAATTCATATCCGTTACGTGGATTGATCAATTTCAATTTACCGCAAGCGACATAGGAAATGTCTATGCTTATGGTGCGATATTTTATTCCTTAAGCTCTGGATTTTTAGTGCCGATGCTTTCAAAGCAAATGAAGCCTGAAAAGCTTCTTTTTTTCGGCCTTCTTTATTCAGGCATTACTATATTTTCAAATGAATTGAATCGCACAGGAAACGAGCTGTGGTGGATTATTCCATTTCAGCAAACAGGCATATCGTTACTTTTTCCTACAGCTGCAGCATTTGTTTCGAACATGGCAGGAGAGAAAAATCAAGGTGAGTATTTAGGAATATTCTATTCCATAGAATCTTTCGGATTTGGCTTTAGTCCTCTCATCTCTGGGTTCTTATTAACGCCAGTTTAACGTAAGACTAGCTCAAGCATGTTCTAGAAGCCTTGTTTCCACAATTTCTTTCTTTGAAAAAAATAATCGCGGTTTCTTAGGATTGAGACAATAACAAGCGATCC
>JBDHQC010000107.1:0-6269 GCA_039806815.1 Parachlamydiales bacterium | reverse complement strand
TGTTACTACAATCGGATACGAGCATTACATGTTTAGGACTACCTAAAAATCCCTAATTTTTTCAGGAAAAGCGAGTTTTGAAAGAGGTCTATTTTCGTTTTGGAAAATACATGTAAAATATTTTTTAATTATAGTACAATAAAAGCTGATAGTCTTTCAAGGAGAAAACTTTACTATGACGATGCAAAATATACCACAGCCACCACAAGAAGAGCCGAACCTCAAATACATTGTCCAGCAATTAGAAGATCTCGTTCGATTTGTTGTCGAAAGTGAAGGAAAAGAACTCAATCCCAATATCTCAATTTTTGAAATACATGCAAAGCTTGCACTCCTCAAAAAGCAGATGGATCAGTTTCAAAAATTTTGCAACGAGAGACTAAGAGCTACAGGGCTATCTCCCGAGGCTCTTATACAAAACAAAGAACAGCTCGAAGGAATTGGATCACAACAACGCATCTTACTAGAGCGCATAGAAAAAATGACAAAAAAATGCGAAGTTGCAAGAGAAGAGATCTATCAATCTCTCCAAGAAAATAAAGAAGCATTGAAACAAATGCACGAGGAGCAAAAAGTTAAAGAAGGAAAAGGTTCTAGGAAGTCCAAATTTAAAGGAGTGGGAGGTAAAAAAAACTGGCTTCCTTCATGATAATTTCACTTCATATCTAAAAAATATAAAGACCTTTTGCAGTATTTCTATATTTTTTTGCTTTTTTTTGTTAGAATAGATCTTTTAAAGTACCACAAAAGTTAAAAAAATTTTGATATGAGGGGGAGCTTTTTTGCCGTGAAGTCTTTTTTTGCTATTTTTAAGCCATTGCCATATCGAAATGAAATTAAAGATGAAAAAATCGTAAAAAAAGAATTTACGCATTGGCGGCTGCGCGTATTTTACTCGATGTTCATTGGGTATGCTCTCTATTACTTTACTCGCTTCAGCTACACATTTGCAATGCCTGCCTTAATGAAAGATCTCGGCCTCGACAAAGGACAGCTTGGAATCTTGGCATCCATCATGGCTATTACATACGGGTTGAGTAAGTTTGTTTCAGGAGTTTTTGGGGATCGTTCAAATCCGCGCTACCTTATGGGGGTCGGTTTAATACTCACCGGTATTTTCAACGTATTTTTTGGCCTTTCTTCTTCGCTCATCATGTTTTCAGTTTTTTGGGGTTTAAATGGTTGGTTTCAGGGTTTTGGTTGGCCTGCCTGTGCAAAGCTGTTAACGCATTGGTATTCTCAATCAGAACGTGGGCGTTGGTGGTCATTATGGAATACGTCGCATAATGTCGGCGGGGCACTAATACCTATACTTACTGCATTCTTTGCTCAGTACTACGGTTGGCGCTGTGCTATGATTTTTCCGGGACTTATTTGCATTCTCGGGGGATTTCTTCTCATTAATCGCCTTTGCGATACTCCTCAATCTATGGGGCTTCCATCTATTGAAAAATACCGAAATGATTATCCCAATGAAAAAAAGAAAGATTCGGATGAACCATTGGAGCTTTCCGTCAAAGATATTTTATTTAAATACGTCTTGAATAACCCGTATCTTTGGCTTTTGGCAATGAGCTATTTTTTCGTGTATATCATAAGAACGGCAGTCAACCACTGGACTGTCCTGTTTTTAGTAGAATCAAAAGCGTATAGTCAGATTGGTGCCGGAAGTACGATTATGTGGTTTGAAGCGGGGGGATTTTTTGGAAGTTTAGCCTCCGGTTGGGCATCTGATACAATCTTTAAAGGAAGACGCGGGCCGATTTGCATCTTGTTTTCTTTTTTAGTAAGCGTTGCACTATTCACATTCTGGAAAATTCCTTATTCATCGACACTTGTCGATTCAGTTCTTCTTTTTATTATAGGCTTTTTAATATTCGGGCCTCAAATGCTCATTGGCATGGCAGCAACAGAGCTTTCTCACAAAAAAGCAGCAGCTACGGCGTCGGGTTTTACTGGTTGGATTGCCTACATAGGATCTGCAGTTGCAGGATATCCTCTTGGAAAAATTGCTCAAGATTTTGGATGGGATGGATTTTTTACTGCAATTACTGTGTGTGGGTTTATTTCTTCACTTTTACTTTTTCCTCTATGGACGGTTCGGTCTCGCGAAGATGGTATTTTTGGAAAATCGCAAAAAGAAACCAAAGTCACTCCTGCACCAATACCAATTTCTGCCACAACAAATGTTGAATCCGCATAGACTTTCGTGTATCGTAAAAGAAATGCGGAAATCTTTATGCCTACACAAAAAAACGATGTTCTTTTTGAAAACAACGTTGAAAAATTTCAACGTAAAAATGCAAGAGCAAGTGCTCTTTTATCACTTTGTGATCCAAGTCGTTTTAAATTTTGTACTACTTTAGATAACGAGCTCAACCTTTTTGATCAGGAAATAAAACAATATCTTTATTCACAAGAAGAACCTCTTTCAGAGATCGAAAAATGGGTAAAAAAACTCGGAGTTCAACATAAAAAACACATCTGCATTTACGGAATAGGCCTTGGGCTAGAGTTCACAGCATTGAGAAAATGGCTTGTAGAAGACAATGAACGGACGTTGACATTTCTGGAAGACGACCTTTCTATCATCCATCGATTTTTGGAAACTGAACGTGCAACGAGTTTTTTTAACAATACCCAATGTCAATTGTTTTTTCTTGAAGATTCATCTGAAGGTGTTGAGGTAATTAAATCTATTATTTGGGGACTCTTTCCAAGCGATGCAGAGTTAGTGTGTTCTCAATTTTACGATCGAATCAAAAGGCGAGTATTTCAAGAAATAGAAAAAAGGTGGCTTTTTGAGTCGTCAGAAATTCATGCTGTTTTAGACGAATACACGCATTGGGGAATTCCCTACTTTCGCAATTTTTGGCCGAATCTCTTTAATCTCGTAGGTGCATATCCTACAAAGCCCTTTTTTAATGCATTTAAAGGCGTTCCTGCAATTTGCATAGCCGCAGGTCCATCACTTCAACACCATTTTGAACGTTTAAAATCGCTGAAAAGTTCTGCTCTATTGATTTCAGGTGGTTCTGCAATTAATGCTCTTTCTGAACATGGCGTGATGCCGCACTTTACAGTAGGAATAGACCCAAATCCAACGCAGTATGTGCGTTTTCGACAAAATCTTGCTTTTGAAATCCCGTTTTTTTTTCGAACGAGAATTCTTCCGGACGCCCTTTCGATGGTTCATGGGCCTAAGCTGTACCTTCGAGGTGGAGATGGATATAACATTTCTGATTGGTTTGAAGAAAAGCTTCATCTGAAAGGAAAGATTTTAGGTGGTGGGCATAGCGTTGCAAATTTTTGCATTGAGATCGCCCAAAGCCTTGGGTGCAATCCCATAGTCTTAGTTGGCTATGATTTAAGTTATGGGAAAAATTTAGAGCCGTATGCTCCAGGAGTTCACATTATAGGCGTAGAGGACTTTTCTCAAATAACCTCTCAACCTATCGAATGGCAAAACGTGAAAGGAGAGACCATTTATTCAGAATGGAAATGGGTTACAGAATCTCAATGGATTTCTGAATTTAAACAAAAGCATCCCAAAGTCAAATTCAGAAACGTATCTGATAGTGGTTTGAAGATCGAAGAGGTAAAGGCATGTTCATTTGAAGAAATCCTTTCTTTTTTTTCAAAACAGTACGACTTCGATGGAAAAATTCACGAAATTCTCACTGAATCGGGAAAGCTTACAGTCACATTCGATGTAGTGTTTAAACTCTGCTCACAAATGTACGATAGTCTTTCAAAGACACTTGATATTTGCGATTCATTCTTAAAACTTCTCGATAGATATACAAGTCAAAAAGAGTTTTTCGAAGATGCAGATTTTATCATGAAAGAGCAAGAATTCCATCGTGAAATTGCTTACCTCTACATCTTAGAAGTCTTTGATCGCATGAAAACAAAGCTCGACGTCATGACCTTGGATTTTTATGCTCATCCCGAAAGAAAAAAAGAAGATCTTTCGGCTATGGAAATGCGTATAATGAAAGAGCATTTTCTTTTTTTAAAGGAAGTTGCAGTGTGCAACCAAATGCTCATCGTAAAAACCATACAAGAGCAACAATTACAAGGAAAAGATGCGAAAAATTTTCGGCCAAAAACCCCTGTGCGTTGGATTTGATGTATGAAGGAAATATATGAAATAGTGTCGGGTCATCTACACATTGTCGATGAGTCATTAGGGATAGACTATCTGGATCTGCTTCCTTTTCCGTTATCTTTAGAAGATGCAAAAAAAAAGGGGGTATTGAACGGAGAAGTTCGCAACTTTCATAAAAATAATACCTTGGCTTCTTCGTGTTATTATTCAAATAATATTTTACACGGCCCTTCGAAGTTCTTTTTCCCAACTGGCAAACTTTCTTCTATAACGTGGTATATTTGTGGAAAAAAGCAGGGTAAAGCCCATTTTTTCTATCCTGATGGTACATTAAAAACTCTTTTGTCCTACAAAGACGATAAACTTGTCCAAAAGGCACTTTACTATACTCAAGATTCAAAAGTAGAGACAAGTCTTGATTTTACATCCGGTGTTTTAGACGGCGAGGTCCTTCTCTATTATCCAAACGGCGAACTTAAAAGAAAAATTCAAATAAAAAATGGCAAAAGGCATGGTCAAGATTCTTTATGGGACGAAATTGGGACTCTAATCTTTTCTTTCGAGTACGTCAACGGCTCATTGCTAAAGACCCATCTCAAAGACCTTGTAGCAGAAAAATACGAAACTTCATCGATACAATAAAGGTTTACGAAAATAGAGGTTTTGTGCAATACTTTCCCTTAACTTTCTAAGAGTGTGTCCTCAAATGCTAAAAGAGTCATCTGAACGTACTTTTCGCATTTGAAGACACGCTCTAAACAATTTTGTTTTTTCGAAAAGGGAAAAAAAAGAATGGCTCGATATACAGGTCCAAAAAATAGAGTTGCACGCAGGTTTGGCGTCAATATCTTTGGCCGCGCACGCAATCCTTTATTGCACAAACCAAATCCAGCAGGTATGCATGGAGCAAAGAGAAAAAAGAAATCAGACTTTGGGATACAGCTCGATGAAAAGCAAAAGCTGAAAGCAGTGTACGGGATGATCTCTGAAAGCCAGCTTGCGAAATACTATCAAGAAGCTGCTCGCCGTCATAAAAACACACCTGAGTTATTCTTGCAAATGCTCGAAACGAGACTCGACGTCGTTGTTTTTCGTTTGAAATTTGCAGGAACCATTTTCGGAGCACAACAGCTCGTATCTCACGGTCATGTTCTCGTGAACGGAAAAAAAGTTGACCGTCGTTCTTTTCAAGTTCGTCCTGGAATGGTCATTTCTATTAAAGAAAAATCGCAAAAGATGAAGGTCGTAAATGACGCATTGCAGCTCGGTACTCGCAATGTGCCAGCATACTATAGCCATGAGCCTGAAAAATTTTCAGCTCAATTACAGTGTATGCCATCTATGGATCAGATTTCCCTTCCTCTGGAAATAAATATTCCCATGGTTTGTGACTTCCTTGCACACATTTCGTAATTGATATTATACAAAAGCCTTGAGATGTACGTCAAAAGGCTTTTGCCCATTAGTAAAGCAACGCATTATTTTTCTCGAAATTATTTCATTCTTTTTTCTTCTTATGAAGAGTTAATTTTAAATTCTGTTTTTTTCAAATTTCATCTAGTTAATTAAGTTATATTTATACCATACTGATATAAGTATTTAAGAAAAGAGGATTATATGAATAAAATTAATCATTTAGAATTATCTCTTTCTGATTTTATTTCTATGAATATCAAAGCGGAACACTCTGGAAAAAAAATAAAATATGCAGTCCGTAAAGGTAAATTATATCAATGTGACAGACTACCATATGCTGAAAAAGCTTCATTGGCTGAATTATTAAAGGTCATAAATAGAAAACTCAAAAATGAATTTTGCAATCGAGATCAGTGCCAACAACTGCGAAATATTCTCGATAAAAAGATTGAATCATATGAAAATAATCGACAAAGCTCAAATAATCCATTTCTTATACTCTATACAAGGAAAGTGAGAATTGCCTATCAAACAACAATGGATACTCTCTATGAGAAAGAATTTTCCCATGTATTGGAAGGATTGTGCGAGATCAAAAAGGATCGTAATGCAAATATTCTTCAACAACTCATTCACATACCGCGTTTTTATGAGTCAAACCTCGAAGAAGTAAAAAATCTCATCAAAGACATTGATGATTGTACCGATGTCAGATATGAGCAAATTCATTGTGCATTAACAA
>JBDHQC010000106.1:0-6279 GCA_039806815.1 Parachlamydiales bacterium | reverse complement strand
AGGAAGAAGTACTTGCCTTAGTAAAGAAGTTTGACGAGTTAAAGGCAAATCCACCAGTGCCGGATTTCACTCTGTAAAGTACTATCAATTCGTAGAGCAATTATTTGACTAATTATTATTTGAGGCGTAAAATTATATTATGGGGATCCGTAAGTAAGGACAACAAATATGTGCTATTTTAACGTGATATTTTTTGACGACACTTGCGGAGTTTGCCATAAATTCATCGATTTTGTAGTACGGCATGATAAAACGAGATATTTTCGCTTTGCCGGAAGGTCAAGTCAATATGCAAAATCATTATCTGAGATACTTCCCAAAACCGAAAGTATTATCTTTTTCGATACAAATACCCAATTATTTTACACTCATGCCAAGGGAATTTTTAGAATTTATTGGTACTTGGGCTTCCCCTATTCTCTTCTAGGGTTACTGTCGTTCCTTCCGAATTTTATTCTTTTTCCTTTCAATTTAGCCTATTCTGCTTTTGCAAAAAGAAGGCAGACAGTTTGCCCTCACTTAAAGTCGTTTAAAGTGCAACAAACTGACGATCGCTTTTTTCAATGACCAACGCAAGTTATGCATAACCTTTACTAAATCTTGCTATTTCTTTTCGAAGCCTTTTGCAATGGTATACGCAAATCTTACTTAAAAAATCGCTTTTTTTAGATTTGAAAGTTCCCATAAACTATGACCTACTGTTGGGCGCTTATTGGGATCTTCGCGTAGCATTTTGAGAAGTATTTTTTCGTAACGCTCAGATGGAGTTGCATCGTTTTTCTTACATCTCTTTGATAAGGATTTACCATTCGTTTCGGTGAAATTTTTTATTTCTTTCGTTACAAGTTGTGCAACTTTTACTGGATTTTGTTCGAGCGTATCGTAATCGACTTTATCCATCCAGGAAGGCTTTTTTTTATGAAAGATTTGGTATAAGACAAGGCCAAGGGCATATGCATCTGTTTTGCAGTAGTCTACGTGTTCGTGCTTTTCCGAAGAAAGTCCTTCGGGGGCTCTATACGATGGAACGAGTTGGCAGACTCCTTTAGTTGCTTCAGAGATTTTTTTTGCTTGTCCAAGGTCTCCAATAACTGCCTTTGATTCTCTTAAATCAATAAAAATGTTTCCCGTATGAAGATCGCGATGAACGTATCCTTTTCTGTGCATATTTCGCACGCCTTTTAAAGCACATCTGGATATTTCGACGATCTGCTTCAAAGAAAGGGGTGCATTACTTGCAATGACATCATGGATACTTCTTTGTGGCAGATATTCCGTCATAATATGAAGACGTCGTTCTTTTGTGCGTGCCTTTTTGTGTTCGTTATACCCCTTGATTTGCAAAACACCTGTTACTCCTTTGAACTCATCTAACACGGATATTTCATACTGTTCATTCATATCTGATGCAGTCGTTGTGATAAGGGATGGTTTTTCAAGGTCATATGCAATAGAATTTGTGGCATTTTTCCAAAAGCCCTTTCCTACAGGAGCTATATTGTGCGTTTTGAGATGAATGAAAATGTTTCCATTCATATCTCGTTCAATCGTTCTTGGGATATTGTATAATTCTTTTTTAAAATACGATTCTACATAAACTCCTCGTTTGACGACGGCTTCAATATAAAGACAGAGGATAAATGTTTCGGGGTCGGAAAGTCCTGTGTATCCAAGCATCAGTATTTTGTCATAGGAAGAAAATGCATTTTGTAAAGTCTCTGAATGCATGCGTTGCGAAATGCTACGAACATCGTTAATTGTAAGATATGTTCCGAGGTTTTTTTTTAATAATGGAATCATTGCAGGGTAGTTTCGTGCATTTGCAAGTGTTTGGATGGTCTCTTTTGCATTTTCCGGTGTTGCAAAATAAAACGAATGTTTTCCCGAAGGGCGATCTGTATACATAAGACTCCTCATTTTATTTCAAAAAATCAGAGTCTTACAAATTTCGTTAAAGACTGTGAAAAGAAATGATCAAGCTATGGTGAAAATTGCAGTTTTGCAAAATCTGCAATCTGTATGAAGAGTTTTTCTACAGCTTGAAGAAGTGCTATCCTATTTGCTTTTATCTTTTCATCCTCATCTAAAATTTTCACGGTAGAAAAAAGATCGTCTAAGGCTTTTTGATATAGCGCAAGTATTTCAAACGCCTCGTGATAAGAAAGTGTGTTAATCGCTTCAAAAAAGGAAGATTTTGTATCTTCTAAAAGAGCATAGAGTACTCGTTCTGATGGCTCTTTTAGTATGTTGGCATGGATTTGAAAGGCAGGAAAGCCGGTACTTTGACCTTTTGTGCGCTTATAGACTTCCACGAGGGCTTTGAACGAAGTTCCTTCAAGGCGAACCCGATGAAGTGCTTCTATTCGTTTGAGAACATCGTACAGATTGTCCTGACGCACAGCAAGGCAACTTTCTATTTCGTCCTTTTCGTATCCGAGATCGGAAAATATCCCTTTTGCTCTTGCAATGATAAAGTTGAGTACTTCACGAACAAGTTCGTTGTGTTGTTCTGTTTCTTTGAGAAAACTTTTTAAACAGGTCTTTAAGAGGTCTGCAAGAAAGAGATAGAGCTTTTGGTCGAGGATAATTCGCACAAGACCAAGAGCCTGTCTTCGAAGAGCAAACGGATCGCTCGAAGAGGTCGGCTTTTGACCGATTGCAAAAAAGCCAAGGAGATTGTCGATTTTATCCGCAAGGCTTACAATGGCACCGGTAAGCGTTTCAGGAAGTGGGCCATTTTCTCGTTTTGGAAGCCATTGTTCTTCAATTGCTTGATACACTTCTTTCGGTTTCCCCTGAACGCGAGCGTAAATTGTGCCGATTTGGCCTTGGAGCTCCGGAAATTCGCGAACCATTTCCGTTGCAAGATCTGCTTTTGATAGAGATATTGCATCTTGTACGTGTTGTGGATTTGCTTTTGGGAAATAAGGAAGAAGTGCTCTTGCATGATCGCTCATGCGCATTACTTTATCAGAAAGTGTTCCAAGACCTGTCTGAAAAATGACGTTTGAGAGTTTTTTTGAAAAATGTTCTAAGGGAACTTTGAGGTCTTGTTCGTACAAGAACACGCCGTCGGTAAGTCGTGCAGAAAGAACTGTCTGGTTTCCTTCGATTATCGAAGGAGTTGGGGGTACATTTAATGTGATGATAAAGGCGTTTTTCAGTTTTTTATCTTTTTCTTGAACGGGGAAATATTTTTGGTGCTCAATCATTTCGGAAATCAAAACGATTTCAGGAGCCTTAAAGAATTGGGGATCAAAAGTTCCATATGCCAAAAATGGCCATTCAACGAGGTAGACGACTTCTGACAATACGCGATCTTTAAAGACAACTTCGACATTCTGTTCTTGTTCGATTGTTTCGAGTTGCTTTCGGATTTCCAAAAGGCGTTCTGCAGTATCGACGAGGACGTGATGTTTTTTTAACGTCTCAATGTACTCTTTTGGAGAGTGAACAGTAAATTGGCCTTTTGAAAGTTGTCTATGACCAAATGTGAAATTTGAGCTTGGAATTGGGCCTACTGAAAAAGAAAGAACGGAATTTCCAAATAAAGACAATATCCAACGTATGGGACGCGCATAGGTAATACTCAAATTTGCCCAGCGCATCTTTTTTGGAAAGTCAATATTTAAGATGATCGATGGAAGGTGTTCTTTCAAAAGATCTTCTGTCAACATTTGCTTGTGTTCGCTTATGTGATAGAGGTATTCGACATCCTTTTGACTTTTTATCTGGATATTGGGGTATTTTTGCGATCGGACTTCTTGTAACGTACAGGCAAGACGGTCACACGATCGAAAAAAGCCAAGACCTATTTCTGTAGGATTTCCCGATTCGTCAAAAGCTCTGGAAAGAGGAGGGCCCTTTTTCTCGGTGGTTTTATGATCCGTCGTCGTCGAAAGATCATCGATGAGAAGGGCAATTCGGCGAGGAGTTCCCATAACTCGAATCCTGGAATAGGTTGCTCCTGCCTTGTCCAACAGCGCTTGTATTTGATTTTCCAGGCTCTTACAGCCAATGCTTACAAATGTTGCAGGAATTTCTTCAGAACCAATCTCGAGCAAAAAGTCCTTTGTTTTTTCAAGCCTCTCTTCTTTTAGTTCTTTTACATGGGGTTCCGGGTACGAAATGATACAGGGTTTTTCTTTTTTTAAAAGGGGATAGCCATTTTCTTTTCTATTTGCCAGGTATTCTTGTGCAACGACCTGAGCAAGTTCTCTGATTTTTGCGATGTAGCTTGCCCGTTCAGAAACAGAAAATACGCCTTTTGTATCAAGAAGGTTAAAAGCATGTGATGCCTTCATCACAAAGTCGTACGCTGCGTGAGGCATATTGAGAGAACAAAGACGGATTGCTTCTTTTTGAAAGTCTTCAAAATGGCTAAGTTCCATTTCAGAGTCGAGCACTTCGAAGTTATACGTGCTCCATTCTTCTTCTTGCCACTTAGAATATAAGTCCCCATATGTGATTGTATCATCCCACTGTATATCGTAGAAATTTTTTACTCTCTGAAGATGTAAACACAGCCTTTCAAGTCCATAGGTCAATTCTCCCGTAATTGGATCGAGGGGAAGCCCTGCCACTGCCTGAAAATAGGTAAATTGGCTGCTTTCAAGACCATTAACCCAAACTTCCCAGCCAAGTCCCCAGGCACCAAGTGTCGGCTGTTCCCAGTCGTCGTGAACAAATCGAAGATCGATGTCTTTTAGGGTAAAACCAATAGCTTCCAAGGATTCTAAATATAAATCCTGAATGTTAATTGGGCTTGGCTTCAGCATGACCTGATACTGAAAATAGTACTGGAAACGCAAAGGGTTGATGCCATAGCGTCCATCTTTTGGCCTTCTACACGGCTCTACATAAGCTGCCTTAAAAGGTTCTGGTCCAAGACAGCGGAAAAATGTTTGTGGATTGAAGGTGCCAGCTCCCTTTTCCAAGTCATAGGGTTGTGCAAGGACGCAGCCTTGGCGTTGCCAAAAAGCAGAAAGTCTCATGATCATTTCTTGGAACGTATACATTCAATTCACCTCTAGATTGACAAAGAAAAATAACAGATTTTGTCATTTCAGGCAAAACCCGATTAACGTATAGTTACAGTTTTTGGAGGGAAAATGACACCGGGGTTTTTTCTCGAGAAAGACGTTTTTGCAGAACAAGTTGAACCGATTGGCCGGTTGCAAATAAGTCTTGTCATCCCGACGCGTGCATCGTCGCAATTTCTCGATCGTACAATAGAAAGTATCGTTTTCCAAAAGTACCCCTTTTGGGAAGCTCTATTCATAGATGCCGATTCAAAAGATCGAACAGCTGAAATCATTCGCTCGTATAAGGATCCGAGGATTCGGCTTCAAACTATGCCGAAAACTAGAGTCTTTGAAATGATCAATCGTGGACTTTCCATGGCACAAGGAGAATATATCCTGATTTTAAATCCTGGTGACGAATTAATGCATCCTCGTGTCCTTTCCATGCTTTCTTATAATGTCCAAAGAGAAGGCCTTGTCGATCTTTATATTACTGCATCTGAAGTTCGAGATGAAGAATTAATTCCCCATCTCATTTTTCGACCCCTTACTATTGAAAATACAAAAAAAGGAATACAGCCAAGTTCTCTTCAATCTGTACTCTTTAAAAGGGATGTTTTTAAAAAAATTGGTCTTTTTAACGGAAAACTCCGCAATAGGGGTGCATTTGATTTTTTTTGTAGGTGTGCCAAACATCCAAATCTTACCTCAGTTATGCTAGAACGCGTATTTGTGACACAAAATCAAATGCAACAGAATGCAAAGTTCTATTTACTCAATTTCATAGAGACTTTTCGAATTCTCTTTTCTCAGTATGGCTTTCTTTTTGCTTTTCGTTGGATATTCTTACAAAAAGATTTATTGAGATTTTTACAAAAGTTAAAAGTGAAAGTAAAACGGGCATTTCAAAAAGGATATTCGTAGATACTTTGAAATTCGATTGGCCGAGTTTTTGCCTCGGCCGGCTGAGAGATGCGTCAATTATGAAAGATTTTCATCGTCAGAATCATCGAATTCGTTTCTTGCAAGCATATTTGGCAAGTTCTCGCCATTTTCTTCATCCTGGTCAAGTAATAAAGCTGCATACATAGTTGCATCTTTGTTTTCTTCGTCAGTATCTGCTAAAAGCGATTCGTTTGCTTTTTCGTCGAGGTCATTTTTCGATTCTGTGTCGGAGACGAACATCTTTTGGGTGGTGTTCTCTTTTTTGCCTTGATGACAATGACCGCATTCGGAATATGCTGTAGATGCTTGT